>JANODW010000230.1:0-10118 GCA_031412875.1 Pirellula sp.
CGAATCCGTGCCGTCGGTAGAGCGCGTTTGCGCGGGCATTGTCGGCGACGTCGGTGTGGAGAGCGACGAACCGTGCGCCTCTGCCGGCGGCCCGCTTCAGAAATGCCACCATCAACGCGCTCGCTACGCCGCTCGCCTGAACGGTGGGACCTTTTACCATTAGAAAACGGATGGCTTATGATTCTGGTAGATAAAGAACTTTCCGCCCGGCTTGAGCGGACCGAAGGGCTTGCGAACGCACGTTTTGTCGAGGCGAGAGCGCGTCAATCTGGTCCTCAGGAGGCCACTTGGATTGAGGTGGCGGGTGCATTTGCCATGTTCGATGGGACAAGTTCGCCGTTGACTCAATCGTTTGGATTGGGCATGTTTGGGGAAGTCACGTCGGAGGACTTCGAAAAGATCGAAGCGTTTTATTCGCAGAGGATGGCGCCTGCCTTTTTGGAAATTTCACCGTTGGCATCCATCGCGTTGTTGCATCAGTTGAATGATCGCAACTACAGGCCGATCGAATATACCAGCGTTCTTTGTCGGAGGCTTGGCCCCGATTTGGCATTAGCGCACCGTGGGAGCTCTGCGATTCGTGTGCGAGCCATCGATCAGGCAGAGACGGAGAGTTGGGCTCAGTGTGCTGCCCGAGGCTGGAGCGACGAACCTGATTTTTTCGAGATGATTTTGGGGTTCGGTCGGACGATGGCATCCGCCCGTGGGACGACCGCGATGCTCGCCGAGATCGACAACAAAGCGGTCGCCACCGGCGTGGTATTTATAGAGGAAAAGGTCGCATTGCTAGCCGGCGCGAGCACGATCCCGGAGGCCCGACGGCAAGGGGCGCAGGCCGCCTTGCTGGAATCGCGACTTAAGTTTGCACAGGAGCAGGGTTGCGATCTGGCGATGATGTGCGCGCTTCCGGGAAGCCCATCGCAACGCAATGCTCAGCGCAACGGTTTTCAAATTGCTTACACCCGCACCAAATGGAAGCGGGGGTAGTGGCTTACTTGATGCTGAAAAGCTCTACGATGAAATGCAGAGTCGCTTTGGGTGGAATGGTGGGCGGCATGCCTCGCTCGCCGTAACCGAGTTCATAAGGAATTTGAAGCTCGATCATTCCGCCGGTCCCTACCAATTGCAATCCTTGCGTCCAGCCCTTGACCACGCGGCCCAATGGAAAAGAGATCTTTTCGTTGCGTCGGTAGGAGCTATCGAAGATGGTGCCATCGTCGAGCCAGCCCTTGTAATGGACGGTCACGGTATCGGCTGCTGTCGGTTTCTTTTCTTCCGATTTCCTAAGGATGCGGTACTTGAGACCTGATTTGGTTTCAAGAAAGTCGGCTGACGCATCTGCGTCGATCTTGCCTGGTGAAACTTTTTCTTCTTTATCTACTGGACCGGCCTTGAGTGTCATCGCTGGTTTTTTTCCTTCTACTGGTTTGGTTTTGTCGTCCTGTCCCGTCTGCGCCATGGCGCAACCAGCAATCAACAAAATCATAGAAATCGAGGATACAAAATGGTGTAGGCTGTGAATCCGTACGCTCATAATCATGCAATTCTTACGCTATCTAGAAAACTGATCGGGTGAATACGCTGCTCAGAATTTACCTCAGTCAACTCTTTTTGGCGAGGCGCACTACCCACTGTGTCGCACATTCGGGTTGCGAGTTAGAATCAAGGGTAGCCGCCATCCATGGCCAATGCACTCTCAAGGAAAGTTCACAGGAATAGAATGTCGCTTGAATCCGATCGCGATGCGGTGCTGGAATTGACCCAAAAGCTGCTCGTGGCCATCACCGCAGGGGACTGGGATACGTATGCTGAGATTTGCGACGAATCGCTCACTTGCTTCGAGCCCGAAGCGCTCGGCAATCTGGTAGATGGCCTAGAATTTCACAATTACTACTTCAATTTGCCTGCGTCTGGTGCGTCGACGCCCGTCCAATCGACCATTGTTGCGCCCCACATTCGCATTATGGGAGATGTGGCCGTCATCGCGTATGTGCGTCTTACGCAACGGATCGTCGATGGCAAACCTACTTCTTCGGCCATGGAAGAGACACGCGTTTGGCATCGGCAGCAGGGCAAATGGAAGCATGTCCATTTCCACCGAAGCCCCGCGCGATAACCCCATTATGCATCCTTTAGGCTATTTGCGAGTCACCGCAGCTTCGACCCCGACGTCGGTTGCCAACCCCTCAAAAAACCGTGCAGCGATCGCGTCGGCTCTGGCGTCATTCCCCGATTCCGACGTCATTGTGTTTGGCGAGCTGTGTTTGAGCGGGTATACGTGCGGGGAGTTGTTCACACAGTCGCGTTTGATGGAGGCTTGCAGATCTGAATTGATAGCACTCGCTCGCACAGCTCCTCCCAACAAATTGATCGTGGTCGGTTTGCCTTTGGCGGTGGGGGGCAAGCTCTTCAACGTTGCAGCGGTCCTGGGTTGCGGCCGAATTTTAGGACTGGTGCCCAAACAGCATTTGCCGACCTATCAAGAGTTCTACGAGTCGCGATGGTTTCAATCCGGGGCGGGACAAACGACGACCGAGGTCTCATTCTCGATCGAGGGTGCCATCGAAGTCGTTCCCTTCGGCGTGGATCTTTTGTTTACCTGCGGTCGGGCGGTGGTTGGGATCGAGATCTGCGAAGATCTCTGGGTCCCGATTCCTCCGAGTTCTATCCAAGCGATCGGGGGGGCCAACGTTTTATTGAACCTATCGGCGAGCAATGAAACGATCGGAAAAGCCAACTATCGAAAACGGTTGGTCACCACGCAATCGGGCAAGTGCATCGCCGCCTATGTGTATGCTAGCGCGGGGCCGACCGAGTCCACCACCGACCTGGTTTTTGGTGGCCACTGCATGATCGCCGAGAACGGTTCGCTGTTGGCCGAGTCGCAGCGCATAGGGACGGGACTGCCGTTGACCGATGCATCGCATCTGGATGGGGTTGTCAGTTTTGCGACGAGCGACATCGATGTCGAGCGACTGGATCATGACCGGCGTGTCTATGGAACGGTGCATCAAAGCGTCCATCCCGAATTTCAAAAAACGGTTCGCCGTATTCCATTCGAGCTCGCCACTGCGTCGGTGCCGCTGGTGCGCTCCATCGACCCGCATCCGTTCGTTCCGCAGGGGTCGGCAGAGTTGGACGAACGCTGCGCGGAGATCTTTGAAATCCAGTGCGCTGCCCTGGCCAAGCGCGTCGCCCGGCTTCCGAAATCGATGCCTCTGGTGATCGGTGTTTCGGGGGGACTCGATAGCACGCTTGCACTCATCGTGGCCGCCAAAATGTTTGAAGCCATGCAGTGGGACTCGGCGCGTCTGATCGGCGTGACGATGCCGGGCTTTGGTACCACCCAGCAGACTCAGAGCAACGCTACCAGCTTGATGAAGTTCTTGGGCTTGAGGCTCGAAACAATCGATATTCGCGAGAGTTGCCTTCGCACCTTCCTGGACTTGCAGCATCAGCCGTTTGGCATCTCCTTGGTTGGCAAGACATGGCAAGCGTTGCAGCTCGAAATGGAGCGGTTGCCGGACGAAAAACGGCACGATTTGATCTTTGAGAACGTTCAAGCTCGCATGCGAACGATGCTGTTGATGAACAAAGGGTTTGTGTTGGGCACGGGCGACTTGTCGGAGTCTGCTCTGGGATGGAGCACGTACAACGCCGATCACATGTCGATGTACAACGTTAATTGTTCGGTGCCCAAAACGCTGGTCAAATTCTTGGTCCGTTACGTGGCCATGAATCGTTTCGGCGGCGATGCCGGCCAAGCCGATGCCCGCAGGGTATTGCTCGATATTGCAGATACACCCATCTCGCCCGAACTGTTGCCCCTGTCTACGAACAAATCGATGCACCAAAGTACAGAGGGGACCATCGGACCCTATGAACTGCACGATTTCTTCCTATACCATTTTGTGCGAGGCGGAGCGTCGCCCGACAAGATCCTTTTCTTGGCCAAGCACGCGAAATTTGATCGTCCCTACGAAAAGCCGGAAATCGAAAAGGTCCTCAAGACATTTTTGCAACGGTTTTTTGCTTCGCAGTTCAAGAGAACATGTGTCCCCGATGGTCCGAAGGTCGGTACCGTATCGCTTTCGCCGCGTGGAGATTGGCGAATGCCCAGCGATGCCGATCCCTCGGCGTGGCTATCGGATCTTACGGAATAACTTTTTTGGGAGTAGCCGGTGTTTATGGTGTCTTTCTTTTCCGTCCTACCCGCTGCGTTTTCCATCTTGCTAGCATTGGCTCACGATGGCTTTCTTGTTGAGAGAGCCAGTGAGAGACCTGCTGAAAATCCTGCGGAGAGACCGGCGGAGGTGACGGTGCGTTGGAATGTGCGATATGCGGAGGGGACCGAGCCCATGCATGTGGCGGATATTTACCGCTTGGAGTCCCGCGACGCCTCGGTTCGGATGCCGGGCATAGTCATGATTCACGGGGGTGCGTGGTTTGCGGGTGACAAGATGAATGACACGCAGCATGCCAAGCGATTGGCGGAGAAGGGTTTTGTGGTCATGTCGATCAATTACCGATTGACGCCCAAGCATCCGTTTCCGGCGCAGATTGATGATTGCAATTTGGCGTTGGAATGGATGGTTTCCAATGCGGAGAAATTGGGGGTAGATTGCGAAGTGCTGGGTGCGTGGGGTTACTCTGCAGGAGGTCATTTGGCCGCCTTGATGGCGACGGATCCCAAGCCTGGTTTGCCCCGTTTAAAGGCGGTGGTAGTGGGTGCAGCTCCGTGCGATTTGACGCAGATTCCCATGGACAGTCAATTGTTGGTGGGATTGCTGGGGGGATCGCGGGCCAAGTATCCCGAGCGTTATGCCAATGCGTCGCCGGTAACGCATGTCAGTCCGGACGACCCTCCGATTTTTTTGTTTCATGGATCCAAGGATTGGCTGGTGCCTCCGATTTCGTCGGAATGGATGCGAGCGGCGTTGGAAAAGAATCGCGTCTCTTTTGAATACTTGGTGGTGGAAAAGAAATCGCACTTGACCACCTTTATCGATCACGAAGCGACGGAGAAATCCTTTTTGTTTTTAACGGAATGTCTCAAGGCCAAATAACCGACAATGGGTGATGGATTGGCATGTTGCAGGATACAATGAAGGGGAATGAGTAGGATGGTCTTTCTCTTTGTTCGAAATCATTTGAAATCAATTGCCAAATGACGTCTTTGCAACGACCTTTTTGTTTTCTTTGCGATGCGATGCGCCTCGGCGTGTTTTTGTTGGGTGCGATATGGTTCTTTGGAGCAGCGTCTGATTGTTGCGCGGATGAATCGGGCGAACCGTTGGCCGCCACCATCGACGCATGGATTCGCGGTTTGGATGACGCCAGCTACCGAACCCGTCGCGAGTCGTTCTTAAAGCTATGCGATCGCACCATCCCCATTGACGCTTGGTTGGACAAAGAAGCCAGGAGCAGCGACAAGCATCGGTCGGCGGTCGCGATTTGGCTCAAGCGATTGCGGTTGGCTAACGGGACATTGGCAGAACGCGCCGAGATCTTGAGGGATTATGAGACATTGAGGAGTCCGGACGATCGCAACTGGGACCGCTCGTCGGTGATTGAGCGGTATGTGGCGGCGGGCCAATGGGAGGGACTGCTGGAGCTGATCGCACTGCTGGATCCACCCAACCGCGCTGAGTTGCTCGGCGAGGACCACCAATTGCAGAGCATCATCAGCAAAGCATGGAAGTCCGAAAATGAATGGGTGGTTCCTCGGCTGCTCGAATTGGTGCTCAAACCCACCGAGCGCGTTCAAGCCAATCGCCTTTGGAGGACGCTGGGGATGCCGGACGAATGGAAAGTATCTGTGAACAGCAATTTACCCAGCGTCAAAGTGATTGAATTGGAGGCAGATGCCAAGATCGACGAGGCGGTTGCCCAGGCTGAGAAATCGGGACTGCGCAACTTCATCGAGCCGATGCTCATTCGGGCCAACCGTTGGGATCGTTGGTTGACCATGGATCCCAAGCGAACACCCATCGCTAAGCTCAGCAGTTACGACCAACAAAGGGCGTTGATGCTCATGCTGCAGGGCCGTTTGCAAGAGTCCGAGAGCCTGTTTGACAAGATCGCACAGGGTGTGGAGCGAGGGACCATTTCCAATGGTTGTGGCGTGTTGGCGTTGGGTTTGGAACGCACCCAAGAATTTGAGAAATTTTTAGCTCAGCAAAAGGGTCCGTCCGCATTCAACTTGATGAGGATGCTGGGGCACGTTCAGGGCGCATTCAACAAAGTAGGCTTGGACGATTTGTCGGTGGATGCCGTGCAAGCTTGGTTGCAAGCCAACGGCGCAAAGTGGCTCGTGGAGGAATTGGATGCCCGGCAACAAAAGCCCAAGTCCTCACCGCTCGTGGATATCGCAGACTTGTTTTTTCAGGTGGGCTTGAACGAACAAGGAGAGCTCATTGATAACTTGCTTATCGAAGCGATAAAAAAGCGCGAAGTAGAATCGGGCAGCGACGCTTGGATGCCGACTTTCGGGCAATGGCTGATGACCAATGAACGGGTGAAAGTGGTGCGTCATTGGAAAGATTATTTGGTTCGAACCACGGGACGTCGCGTCAAGGCGGGCGGCAGCAAGCAGAGCCCTCATGAGCTCATCTATAGCGACTTTCCCCAGTCGGCCTCGTGGATCTATGAGCACTTGCTCTCCGTCGCCACAAAACTTTTTGCGGACAAAGAGACCGATGCGGCACGGCAACGCAAAGCGATCGAACAAGCCATCGATTGGATGGAAGACTTTCACGCAGGCCGCATGCCGCAGGGCTGGGTTGGCTCCCGACCATTGTTGGAGGTGCGCAATGCGATCCATGCGCGATCCATGGAAACAGGGGAAACGGATAATCAATTGCGGGAGGTTGCGAAGCTGTTTGACAGCCTGGGTGAAACCCAATTGGCCGTCGAGTGTTTGGAGCTCTGTTCGTCGACGTCGGCTGTGAATCGGGACAAGGCGAAATATTTGATACGGCTCGGCAATCTCGATAGTGCCAGCAACCTATTGGTCGCTGAATTTCAAAACGATCCGTCGGACTTGGAGCTCTTGGTGGAATGCACCGAGGTTCTCGAAAACGTTGGTCGCTTCAGCGAGATGGATCGATTTCGTTTGCAGGGCCTCTCGTCGATGATCGACAATGCCTCGTCCTCTCGCGGTTCCGAGTTGGACTTGCCCATTCGCAAGATTGTGCAGTTGGTGTTGGAGCGCCGATTCCATCGCGACAAACTAGAAATCGGTTCGGGTTTCTATCCGGCGCGTTGCCTCAGTCGGCAGTATGGCGAATCGGCCAAAAAGGATTTGTCGCAAGCAAAGAATGCAGCCAATGCAGCCCGGATCGAAACATTGTTGTGGATTAAAATCCTTTCAGAAGAACCGAACGAAAACGCCCGGCTGTTCCTGTCCCTATTTGGCGACGCGTTTCAACCCTGCATCTTAGAAGCGATATCGGAGGGCAACCAGGAGCTCGCAGACACTCTGTTTCGGCTTGCGTATCGATGCAAGCCTGAAGACATCGATATGCCTATCGTGGTCGTGCCTCTCGCTGAAAAAGCCTTTGGCAAGGACTTTGCTGACGCTTGGTTTGATCTCTTTTATCAGCCGATGATCAAGCACCTCGAGGAGTTTCCAAACGACAGTTTGATTGGAAACAATACCGCTTGGTTGGCGGCTTTGTGCAATCGGAATCTGGAGAAAGCGCAGTTCCTCGCGAACCGAGTCGCGACGAGCAATCCCGATCCGACGTACTTGGATACGTTGGCAGAAGTGGAGTACCGATTGGGGAACGTGGAGCGAGCGATCGAAATTTCCGAGAAGTGTTTGGAATTGAAGCCCAAGGACAAACAACATCGCGAGCAACTGAAACGATTCCGCACCGGCAAGCCTTAGCGGAACGGCGCAAGCCGTCCGGTCAGGACCTGTAAAGAATCACTGCGATCTCAGCCATCATACCGGAGGTCTGACAACCTCCGCTACGCGCGGGTGCACCGTTTGGCTGGGAACTTCCGCTGGCACAAGGCAACTATCGTTTGCTTTCTATTTGCTGCAATCTGGCTTCGAGTTGTTCGAGACGGGCTTGGGTTTCGGAGAGTTCGCCATGCACGCGTTCCAATTCGTTTTGCAGGCCGGCGACATACTCTGGGGTCAGCATTTCCGGCCCGATGGGTGCGTTGGGTCGTGCATCTCCACCGGCGGCTACCAACTGAATCGTGGCGGAGTTCAGGATGCGACCTCGGTAAAACGAAATGGAGATAACCTGACCAGGCTTGGACTTGGTGATTGTGTCAAAGACGATGTCTGCGGTTTGGACGGGCGCGCCCTCGATCTCTACGATACAGTCACCTGGTCGGATGCCAGCGGCGTGGGCGGGAGAGTTGGGGTCAACTTCTGTGACCGAGGCGCCACGGTAGGCAGGGATACTGAATTGTCTGCGGTAGGCTTCGGACATATTGCTGACGTTGATCCCTAAATAGGCGGGGCCCGGTCGGCTTGCTCCGAGGGCGATATCCGCGTCGAGTGGGGAGGTGGTGCCGGGGACGGCGCCGTGAATTTGGCCAGCGACGCCTCGATCTTGCAAAACGGCGACGAGGGTTGCTTGCCGACCGCTGGCTCGGCGATCGACTAGGAACTTGACCGGCGTGCCGGGTGCATATCGGGCTAACTGCTCACCGAAGGCATCCACCGAAGAGACCGCTTGTCCATTGACACCGACGATCTTATCTCCGTTGAGAAAGCCTGCGCGCCAGGCGGGTGAATTCGCGGCCACCTTCACCACGGTCAAACCAAAACCACCGCCGGGAATCGACTCTACCTCGAGGCCGAGAAAACCGCCTCCGCCAACGGGTGCACTGGAGGGAGCCGTCTTCGCTGTGGACTTTGGAAAGGTGGTCTTTGGAAACGGGGAGGGTGCTGGTGCGGGTCGATTGGCAGTCGTGGTCGGATTCTCGGCAGGAGCCGTTGATGGGCCTGGCTTAGCGGGTTTTTTCACGCTGGGCGCTTTGAGTTCTAATTTAGGCGCGGGCAGCTCCATCGACGTATCGTCGGTGGGCGGCTTCAGCAAACTAGGAGCATTGAAGCCTTCCGGTTCGAGGACACTTGGGAGTTCGAACGGTGCTTGTTTGGATTCTGCGGTGGGATCTTTGGAGTTGGGTTTGTCGGCCGTTTTGTCCGCTGGCTCCTGGTTGCCATTGCCTTCTTTTTGTTTTTGGAACAGTTTGGCTTCGAGTTGCTTTAAAAAATCCTGGGCATGGAGAGATGGAGCTCCGAACAAAAACAGGGAAGCCGCTATGCTTGCCTGCCACATTTTAATTGTCATGTCGCTACCTCGCACACAAACAGACGATTTCGTAAAGGACTATTGATTGTTTCGATTCCCAAAGGTCGGGGCAACATCAATCCGCGGCTTTTTTACTTCGTTGCCATGGGATGGCAGGGCTAGAGTCGGGGCAGGACAGGATTTTCTCTATCGGGGCGATAAGTCGCACTAAGATGTTCTTTGCAGCGACTCAGTTCGCTTTGGGTGTTAGAAAGACGCGTTTGGGACCAGAGCGATTGGCGGGAAACGCGATTGGCCAAGCAAATTGCTGGCAATTTCTGCATGCGAGGATCGAAGTCTCTGAGCTCATTAACGGTTTTGATCTAGCCACAAAGCGGAAAATCGTGAGAATTTGGGTCGTCGTGGAGCCGCCTCGTGCTTGGTTGTCAAGTCCCCATCCTGGGACATTCGGGTCGCGCTGCAAGCCTCTCTTTAGTGTCATCCTCTAGGTAGATCATGCAAAAGACTTTAGTACTTCTCAAACCAGATTGCGTTGAACGTCGATTGATTGGCGAGATTATCGGCCGATTTGAAAACAAGGGGCTGAACATTATTGCGATGAAGATGCTTCGTGTATCTCCTGCGCTTTCGAAACAGCACTATGCAGAACATGTGACCAAACCGTTCTACCCGAATTTGGAAGCGTTTATCACTTCGTCCCCGATCGTCGCGTTGGCGCTGGAGGGACTAGAGGCTATCCGAGTTGTTCGTGACATGCTTGGGGCAACCAATGGACTCAAGGCAGCCCCAGGAACGATCCGCGGCGATTTTTCAAGTTCGCGTCAAATGAACCTCGTTCAC
>JANODW010000231.1:0-4569 GCA_031412875.1 Pirellula sp.
TGGCAGTCCGCTGAAGTTATCTGGGCGCGAATGGGTCTTCTTCATTGCAACAGCGAACTCTGGACGCGTCGGGTGAAAGGCAATGTCGCAGACGGTGGCGGATTTAGAGACACCTCGGTAGGTGTTGGGCTCCGGTCTCGCGAGATCCCATACACGAACCGAACCATCCGAACCACCCGTTGCCAATCGCGTTCCAGTCGCATCAAACGAGAGGCTCCTAACATGCCCACGATGTCCCTGGAGAACTCGAACGACACTACCGTCATGAGCAAATCGTAATCTAGCCCCCAAGCCAAACTCTGCGGTCGCTACATGCATTCCGTCCGGTGAAAAACGTTCGAATCGAAACTCCGTCGAATCCTCTGAATCCACCAATCGAAACTGACCTTCTTGGATCGAAAAGGTCCTCGTCAATCCGCCATAGCTGTAGATACGAATCTCTTTTCCATCGGGCGACCATGCAATGTTTCGTGGGTCGCCCATCCCTTCGAAATAAGCGATCGATTCACCGTTCAGGTTCCAAACGCAAACGAGCCCATCGCGCGAACAGGTCACGAACTGGTCGCTCGGACCAAAGGCAAGGTCAAATACCATCCGCTTGTGCCGCTTGAATTCGCGTGTTTTCTCTCCCGAATGGAAATCGAATTGCGCAATCGTTCCGTCCATGCAACCGACGATCAGCGAATTGCCATCAGGTGAAACGCGAGCCACTCTTGCGTTGGTGTCCAGAATTTCATGTTTCTTTTCACCCGTCTCAAGATTCCATACGATGACATTGCCGTACTCTTTCGGTTTACCCCAGACGACGGCTGCAGAAACGAGCATCTGGCTGTTGGGACTAAAATGAACGTCGCTTACTTCGCTCGCTGGATGGCCTTCGAGTTGCCAAAGAAGTTTGTTCGTTTCAATGTCCCAGACTTGGATCGATTGTTCGCAGTTCACATTCCAAGCTCCGTGTCCGATAGCGACTAGACGTCCGTCAGGGCTCAGCGCCGAGGACACGACCGATCGCGAATGGATGCTGGACTCCCAAATGGGCTCGTAGGTCAAGTTTTTCAGATAGTGCCACTCCCAGTTTCGAAACTGAGGATCGCATTCATCCAGTTGAGCGCGGCATCGTTCGATATCCTGTGAACCGAACTCTTGATTGGCCTGAGCGATTTGCCCAACATAAATCAATTGTTCTCCTCGTTGTCTCGCTTTCTTCTCGGACAAACGGTTCCTTTCCGACACCTGCCAAAGTCCTGTAATCACAATCAAAGCCACCGCGATCGACGACAGCAGGAAGGAAACGCTTGGATGTCGACGCACCCATTTCATTCCTTTCTCTAGCCTTGTCGCTGGCCTGGCTTGAATCGGCAACCTCGCGACGAATCGATCTAGATCATTTGCCAGCTCGTCGGCAGATTCGTAACGCAACTCGGGATCCTTGCGCAAGCACTTGAAGCAAATCGTTTCAAGATCGTTTGGCAATCGAGGTTGCAATCGGCGCAGTGAGATTGGCTCTTGGGTTCGGACTAAGTTTAGGGTCTCTTGAACGGTGGCTGCTTGGAACGGAGGCTTTCCCGAGATCAAATCATAAAGAATGGCCCCAAGCGAATAAATGTCACTCGTTGCCCCAGCTGCTCCAAAACTTTTCTCGAGTTGCTCTGGCGACATATAGCCCGGTGTCCCCAGCGTTTGCGATGGTAACTCCGCGCGATCGCCTTGAACTCCGCCAATTGCCAAGCCAAAGTCGCCAATCTTGGGTTCCACTCTGGCTGTGTCGGTTACTGATTGTCGTTTCGTATGGGATGCGCGCGATTGAGAAGCATTGGTCAGCGGACTCTCGCGAAGAGCAAGCGCCTCTGGACGAGTGCTTGGCGAAAGAAGGATGTTACTTGGCTTCAAGTCGCGATGAACGACACCTTGGCGGTGCGCGTAGCCGACCGCGCGAGCGATAATCGCAACCAATCTGGCGCAAGTGTCGGGGTGAAGGGGTTGCTTTCCAACTGCATCTGCAAGATTTCCACCGGCCACATACTCCATCGAGAAGAACGGGACTTCGTCAAACGTGCCAACTTCGAAGATTTGAACGATGTTGGGGTGCTGCAGTTTGGATGCAAGCTCGGCTTCTACTCGCAAGCGATCCATCTCTTCTCGATCAAATGCTTGAAGGCCGTCAAGTGTCTTGAGGGCGACCGTACGACCAAGGGACCCTTGAATGGCGCGATACACTACGCCCATTCCACCGTGTCCAATTTCCTCAATCAGTCTGTAGTCGCCAATACAGCCCAAGTCTGTGGGACCTTCGAAGTCACTGCCAGCAGGGACTCCTTTGCCTTGATCGGCTCGCGATCGATCGACGATACTCCCTGCCGAACCCAATCGAAGCGAAGCAAAAGCCATGTCGACTTGAAAGAGTTTCTCGAGTTCGTTTTGCAGGTCAGGAAAACGTTCTCGCATTTCCGCCACAAGTTCGTTCGAAAGTGCGTCGACCTCAAGACCTCCTTGGATGGCTGCTTCGCGCCGAGCCATGAACTCCACGTAGATCAACTCAAGAATACTTTCGCGATGCGACATGAGCGACTCGTGCGAAGCGAGAACTTGCTCGACCGCCTTGAATTGATCGCGAGAAATGCCCTGTTCCTCGAAAATGCCCTGCTTGCTTTCGAGGAGACCGCAGAGTTCTTGTGTTGCAATCCTCAGCGTGGATTCGATCGTTTGGGTGTCCGCACTTTGGGAAGGCACTTATGAATTCCTTAGGGAAACGACGAAAATGGGCGATCCTAAGTCGGGCAGAACCGGCCGCTAGCGCGTTCCGGCTGATTAGACGCATGGCGCTAGCCCGCGGTTTTCGGCCCGTATGGTGATCGAACCCCGAAAATGAATGTGAAAATGAATGCGAAAATGAAAAATGCAGGCTTTTCCCATCCTAACGACTACACGCTATGCTATTGGTTGTGGTTTACTAATGCCACAACGGACCGCAATCGTTACAGAAAAATTTGCAAAAGCAGGAGCAATCTTGTCAAACTCGTCGCTCTCAGAATTGCCATTTGCGGAATTGCTAGGTCTAGCAGCGTTAGGTGACTTACAGGCCCAGAATGCGATTTGTGAACAATACGAGCAACAGGTTCGCGTGGTGGCTCGAGTCCTATTGGGGCCGCAGTTGCGATCTCATTTGGATTCGATCGATCTGCTCCAGTCTGTTCATAAAAGCCTTCTTATCGGTATTCGCGATGAGAAATTTTCTGTGGCCAGTCCGGAGAAATTGGTTGCACTCGCATGTACGATCGTTCGGCGAAAAGTTGCACGCCAGTGGCGAATGCATCGCCGACAACTGTCGGTTCGGGCCAACCCGTCGTGCGATCGATCGCTCATCACTCATCTACTGAGCTCAATCAGCAACCCCCATTCCGGACCCGATGAGATCGCGGCCTACAACGACGAATTAGCCAAGTTATGCCGCAGCTTGGACAATGTCGAATTGGCGATGCTGGAGTTGCGACTGCAAGGCTACACGACGGGCGAAGTGGCAGAAAAATTGGGAATTCACCCAGTCGCAATTCGAGTCAGGTGGACGCGCCTGCGACAACGCCTCGACGCAGCCAAAGTCTTTTCGGATTGGCTCTAACCCTGGCGGTGACTGGGGTTCGGATAGTTCCGGATCGGCTCGATGGCATTGGGTCAGTCGAAGCTGGAGCCAGCGGGATACTTACCGAGAAAACGGCGGGAGGCACGTCGGCTCCGATTTCCTATGGAGCCATGGTGGCTGCTCGCACCGCTCCTAGCACAGCGATCAGGCGTGCAACGCCGCATCTTACACCCAGAACGTTGTAGGCGTTTGCAACCGAAGCAATCGCAGCACTGGATTCAAAATTGCCAGGAACGGTAGTGCCGAATCAAACGCCAAAACTTATGTGGGAGATCCGCGATTTGCCGGGCGACACCTTAGGCTTTGCGTCAGGGGTGTTCTCTACGTCTCCGCCGATAACGGCGCGTTTGGTCACGAACTATGGAAAAGCGATCTTGCTTCGCCGTTTGGAATGTCGTTCGTACGAAACAATGCTGCAGGTTCCGCTAGCTCGAATCCCAGTCACTTCAGTGAAATCGATGGACAGATTTATTTCATTGCCGATGAAACCGTGGGCGCTAGACAGCTTTGGCGAACCGATGGCACGAACGCTGGAACGGACTTCGGTAACAACGTGATCGGGTTCGGTATGCTGAATACACCCAACGATATCAATCACTTGCTGATGAACAATGGCTCCATCCTTGGCAATAGTGCCGCCGAGAGGATCACGCTGCCTGGCAAGGATCGGGCGTCCTTATTTTCAAAAGTAGAAGTTTTTTTGTAACAAATGTCCTGCCGTTTGGCATTGGTTACCGCGACTTGGATTCGATTTCAAACTCGGTGCTAGAAATCAATCGTTGCCACAGCTGATCTTATATCAAATTGCGGGACTCGAGAAATGCGTTCACGAAGTGTCAAGACGAATGAGAGAATTCAACGATCGCGTTTGAATCGTCGCAGGCAACGAACCAAATTATTGGCGATTGAGGTTCTTGAACGCCGAGAGTTGC
>JANODW010000232.1:0-2294 GCA_031412875.1 Pirellula sp.
CCCGCCGTCCCGCTTGCGCTGACGGATGGCTCTGGGGCCGGATCCGTGGATTGCTCCTTGCACCCGACTACGGAGAGGCACAAAGCGAAAACGCAATAGCCGGCGAAAGGGAACCGATGGAGGCTTCGCAAGTTCAGGCCGCTTGTAGCACGGTTATTTCGATTGGATAAAAGCATCGATGATTCTCTTTAGGTGAGCGGTAGGCTGAAACATACCAACCGTAGTTTGGGACCATTGTCCCGAACAAAAAAACTGTCCCGAACGAACAAATTGTCTCGAACGAACAAACGGACGGGACAAAGGTCCCATCCTACGGTACCGTCGCGGCAGGGCGCGAGCCCTCCGGTGTCGCGGCTGAATTCGCAGCGATTCTTTACAGGTCCCGACCGGACGGCTTGCGCCGTTCCGCTAAAGTGAGTGCCACCGGACATTGACTTTATACAATACGGACGCGCCGAATGGTATAAACCACATGGCTTGGGTTTATATAAAAAAAGCGAAGCACTGTTGCTTCGCTTTTACTGAAAATGTGGTTGCTACTCAAATCAAAGTTAATCGGCGCGTCGTGGGGCGCTTTTGGCGAGCGAGTCGCGAATCTCTCTGAGCAATTGGATATCTTCGGGAGTAGGTGTGGGAGCGGCGGGAGCGTCCTCTTGTTTTTTCTTAAGCGAATTCATGAATCGCACGACCATAAAAATAGCGAACGCGACGATCAAAAAGTCCAATGTCGCCTGCAGAAAAGGCCCATATTTGAGGATATCGGGGTCGGAGGATTCCATGACGGGGCCCCCAGCAGCATTCAGGACCGCTTTGCCTCCCTCCATTTTGGGCAGGTCCACGGTGGAACCAAATAGGTGCGAGTATTTCAACGATAGCCCGTTGAAATTAACTCCTGATTTCGCGGTGAGCAAATTGAGCGGGGGCATCACAATATCGTTCACCATAGAGCTAACGATCTTCCCAAACGCCCCCCCGATGACAACACCCACAGCCAGATCGATGACGTTACCGCGCATCGCAAACGCCTTGAACTCTTGTAGCAACCCCATGAAACGCCTCCTAAATTTGAATGGAATTTAAAGCTAAAGCCGAGTAATAACAGAATGCTGGCTTTATTACAACGATTGTTCCTTCACGACGATCGCAATGAGGAAGAAAAAGTGCAAAATAAATCCAAGCGATCGAGTTCGTGACCTTGCTCTTGATACAAGCGCAAAGGTTCCTGTATGGAATGAATGCATGTATCCATCACGCATCATTCCATTTCTTTCGATTGCTATCTATCTAGTCTTTGGGCTCGTTGGGTTTGCTCAACTGTCCGAATCGAACTCGATTGTCGCGCTCTACAAAAGCGCCCGAACTAACTATGCAGAGCGGCAGTTTGGAAAGTCCGCACAAGAGTTTCGAGCGGTCGCGGAACTATGTCCCGGATCCGAGCTAGCTATCCAATGCGAGTATTTTGCGTCGATGTCCGATTGGGCTTTGGAGCCGTGCGACGGTTGCGCCAACAAACTCTCGAGTTGGTTAGCCAAAGCCAAGCGATTCCAAGAAGATGCAACGGCGGCTGGCCGCAACTTTGACGCCGCTCAGTTGCTACGTTGGACCGAAAATGCTGAGTTGGTCCATGCGAAATGGGATCGCCAAATGCATCGGATCGATCTAGCCGAGCAACGTCTCAAGTCCTTTTTGGGATGGGCAAAGAACGCATCACCGAACGCATCACCCAGCTCGATTCAGGAAAAGTCCACGCGTTCGGAAAGCGAACCCAAGAGCAGCCCCAACGGCTGGTTAGAGCTGGGCACCCTTTTCTTGGAAGACCGAAAAGACTATCCCGCAGCCCAAGCCTGCTTCGAAAATGCGATCCACTGCTCGAATCCGACCGATCGAGTGCATGGCCAAGCGATGTGGGGTGCCGCACTCGTTTGCTGGCATCAGGAGCAATACGCTGCGGCAAAAACGATTTTGGACAGTCTATTCGTTCAAGAGAGAGACGATGCGTTGTCCATCCAAGCGAGATTGCTAGGGATCAAAGTTTCGAAAGCTTTGGGTGAAACGATCGATGTCGCAAAGACGTTGGAGCCAGTCGTCCGTTTGGCGCTCGCCGGGAACCCGCCGGTGGCTATCCTGTATGAGCTGGCGATGGCCTTGATCGACGCGGGGGAATCCTCGCGAGCAAACGACTTGATGTTGCAAATTGTTTATCGTTTTCCCGAGACTCCCGTATCCGTGGAAGTTCGAGTGCGGCTGGCTCGCAATGCGGCGGAAAATAAACGGTGGACCGAAGCCAAAGAGTG
>JANODW010000233.1:0-6212 GCA_031412875.1 Pirellula sp.
GCGAAGGAGGTCGTCGATGCCGCCGTGATGAAAAGTTTCACGCCCGCTTCGCTCAAGACGCAAAGATGCAAAGAATACAAGAAGCACAGTTCTTCATGTCAACCAACTTTCCCTCTTTCCCTCTTTGCGTCTTTGCGTGAAACTTCCTTCCTGCATTTGTGTGAGCCTCAGTGATTATGGACGAGAACCCAATTTGCGAAGGAAGTCGTCGATGCCGCCGTGATGAAAAGTTTCACGCCCGCTTCGCTCAAGACGCAAAGACGCAAAGAATACAAGAATCGCAGTTCTCCATGTCAATCCACTTTCCTCCTTTGCGTCTTTGCGTCTTTGTGTGAAACTTCCTCCCTGCATTTGTGCGATACCTTTAATCGTCACGCCAAGCTTTACACCATCATCCATAAGATCGACCCTGTGGTGATCCCTGCGATTCAGCTTGCAGTGCGCATGAGACATCCGAACGATTCTGATTGCGTGTTGGAGCGCTTGGGAAAACACATCTTTGAACCGGATGAGCTTGGCGGTAAACTTTGCGTTTGCATGAGGGACTTAAGCACCACTTCGATCTCAGCCCGAACGCCGGGTTCTGGCGACCTGCAGCTAAGAAAGGGAGTGCCGTTTGGCTTGCGCGGTTCCGCTGGTGTAACTTCAAGGAAGTGTTAGACGATGGTGAACATGAACTTACAATGCGAATTGCTCGATGTCCGTCAGATGGCCGAAGCGGATCGGTTGGCAATCGCTGCTGGAACGACGGCAGTGGAATTGATGGATCATGCCGGTGCGGCGATCACCTATGAAATCCAGATTCGATGGCAAGCGAGACCAACGTTGGTGCTATGCGGGCCAGGCAATAATGGAGGCGACGGCTTTGTCGTTGCTCGCCGTCTCTCGCGGCTCGGCTGGCCGATTCGCGTGGCCCTGCTGGGCTCACGGGAAAAACTGACCGGTGCGGCGCGGCACCACGCGGATTTATGGCCGGGAGAAATCGAGCCGTTGGGGCCAGCAGCTCTGGAGGGTGCAGATTTGATTGTAGATGCCATTTTCGGTGCTGGTCTTAGTCGATCGCTGGACAATGCCGTGGCGGGGACGTTATCGGCCGCGTCGCAAAGGAAGTTACCGATGGTGGCGATCGATGTTCCTACCGGGCTGATGGGGGATACCGGCGAATCGCTAGGCGCGGTTCCAGCGGATTTGACCGTCACTTTTTTTCGGAAGAAGCCAGGGCATTTGCTATTACCTGGTCGCTCGCTTTGCGGGGAGATCGTTGTCGCAGACATCGGTATCCCCGCTTCGGTACTCGAAGAGATCGCTCCCAACACGTTCGAGAATGAATCCCAGCTTTGGGCTACCGAGTTGCCTCGATTGCGCCAGCAAATGAACAAGTACACGCGGGGGCATGCGTTGATCGTGGGAGGCTATCCAATGACCGGCGCAGCCAGGTTGGCGGCTCGCGCGGCAGCTCGGGTTGGAGCGGGGCTGACCACGCTCGCAGTGCCGAAGATCGCTTTTCCGATCTACGCTGCTTCGCTCATGAGCATCATGGTCCAATCCTTGGAAGCACCCGAAGAGCTACAACGAATCCTCGACGACAAGCGTTTCAGTGCGTTTTTGATCGGGCCTGGCGCGGGGGCGGGGCTGGAGACGCGAACGCGTGTTTTGGATATGCTGAGGTCGGGCCGCCCAACGGTGCTTGACGCGGATGCCCTCACCGCTTTTGCAGACGATCCCGAAAGCCTATTTCAGGCGATCGTCGGACCGTGTGTTTTGACACCCCACGATGGCGAGTTCCGTCGGCTCTTTAACCCCGATGGCGACAAGCTCACCCGAGCGCGCAGGGCTGCCGTCCGCAGTGGTGCGATCGTCGTCCTCAAAGGGAGCGACACCGTAATCGCAGCCCCGGATGGCAAGACGGTGATCAATAGCAATGCACCTGCGACGTTGGCAACCGCGGGTGCTGGAGATGTGCTCAGCGGATTAGTACTGGGGCTCTTGACGCAGGGGATGGATCCATTTTTGGCTGCTTGCGCTGCCGTTTGGCTTCATGGAGCAGCAGCAAATGAATTCGGTCCTGGGCTAATAGCCGAGGACTTGCCCGAGTCGCTACCGATCGTGTTGCGGCGACTCGAAGAGAGCTGAGCAAGTCTTCTAGGCGAACCGTTGGCGGAAATCGGCCTATCAAAAAACGACGAGACTGAGGTTCCGACCCGGCACCTCAGCTCGTCGTTCGATATCGCGTGGCCGCGCGATAGTTTTCGTTATTTGCCTATCACTTCCCCGCCGCTTGCGGAAATCATCGAACGCAGCATCGACTCTTCCATCGTCGTTCCTAAGAATCGAACCGACCCATCTGCAAAGGCTGCATTGAATCCCCCTTCTGAAAATCCACCCATCGCAGGCAGTGGTTTGTCCTTGCTGTAGTCAAGGTCTTCAGGCTTGGTCCACGGTATCGATTTCTTTGCTTCCACGACCATAAGGGTATTCGAAGTCCCATCGAGGATATCCGTAATTCGCAGAGTCTTGTTCGGCGGACAAATGGTTTCCGGACCGACCAACATCGCGTAGTTTGACTCCGTCGAATCCGGCGCTGCGTCGGGATACCGATACAAACGCGGCATCTTGGAAAGCAACTGGATGTTGTTTGGACCGTCCCACGGTTCATCGAATCGGTAGGCTTCGTACAAAGCGTTTTGTTCAATAAAGGGCAGGATCAAAACTCGCCAACTCACAGGATGTTTGTGGTTGGGATTGGGTGACTTCACGGAGTGAGGGAATTGTCTGTACGAATCGTGGAAATTGTGGAACGCCAACGCGATTTGCTTTAAGTTGTTCACACTCGTCGTTCGTGCCGAGGCCTTACGCGTCTGTAAGAAAACGTTGGCGATCGACCCGACCGGTATCTCACTGGACTTGATGTTTGTGGTCAGGTTAACCATGCCACCCTCGGAATGCACTTTTACCGCTTCTGCAAGTTTGATGCCTACGGAGAGCGTGGCGGTCATCGCGTTTTTGGCTTCGGTGGCCAAGACGGGCGTTTCAGGTTGCGAACGCAGCGTTCTCTCCCATTCTCGCAGTGCATTCTTTAAAAGAACCACTCCCGCTTGCGTTGTTTCCTTGATCGTTTCTGCTCCTTTGACGTCGGTGCTCTTTGCCATCGCAACCAAGCTCCAGTCGCTTTCCAGCGAGGCCGCGATCCCTAACGCTTCTGCCTCATCCAAGATGGGAGACAGGGTTGTCATCAAGAGAGAAACTGTTCCGTTCGGAGATCTGATTCCCCTGAACGCATTTCGTATCGCTCCTCCTTCGCTGATCGCTATCAACGGACGCTCCTTGAGCGATTTCCACAGATCGGTATCTGTGATCTGCCGCTGGATCTGTCGCCCTTGAATCCCACGTTCCACATTGCGTTTGCTTCCTATGACGAGTGAGCGTTCATCGGGTTTCCAAAGGCATAGATCTCCAGAGGGCCACGCTAGGATGTCCGCGCCGGCAAGCATTCCGGGTTTTCCCAAGAGCGCGTTGTTAAGCTTCCCGATGGGCTTGGAGGAACGAATATATACAGATACAGGCATGCCGTCGGGCATTCGTAATGAAACCAAACACTGCTCCATGTCTTTCAGCTCGACGCCCAAAGGAGCGAGCATCGCGCTCACTTGTGGCAAAGCCTGAAACTGGCCGGCCACTTCGGAAAGTGCTTTGCTGGCGAGCAGCGCAGACGGCTTCATTGCGATGACGATACCACCCTCATCGCTAAAGTAACGAAGGTCGTAGGGATCCCCCGTACCCTTGCTATCCAACTTGGCAACGGCACCTTGGGCGATGGCTTGTTGCATCGGGGGTTTCATTCCGATCAAAGCGATCGAAGCAAGCCCGATGGCAACCATTGCCACCCATCTCCCAATGTATGCTCGCTCGGACCGGCTCAACTTTACATCTCTCAACATCTCAAGTCTCCTCAAAAAGGTTTGACGGGTCGGAAGGAAAGCACGGGCCGGCCAGCCCACAAATCGATCTTCATGTTCCAAAGCTAATTTCGCTAAAACTTTTAGGTACTTGCTCTGACCACCGGCGAATCGAGCCGCTACGGCATCCGCAGCCAATTCTTGTTCGAGCCGCATTCGATGGGACAACCAATGGACAAGTGGATGATAAAAGTGCATCACCACACTGACCTGCGATATCAACACGGCAGCGAAATCTCCATGCGCAATGTGCGCCAATTCATGTGCCAGAACCGCATTCAATTCCGCTTCGGTCCACCCACGCCAATGCGTTGGCAACAGGACCACTGGACGCCTCGAACCCAACGTTGCAGCCGTCGAAAGCTTGTCCGTCTCAAATATCCCAATAGGAGTCTTCAACCCGAGCTCCGCTCGCAGCACCGTAACCGCTTCTTCAAGCTGTTTGTCATGAATCGGTCGGCAGGATTGCAACAGCCTACGAGTCGCGATCAAACCCACCAGCAGTCGGAGCGTCCCTACCACCATTCCCAGGCCGAATAAACATCCGACGATTGTCGGGCCCATCCCCGAAAGACGCGACGCTGCCGAGGGCTCCGCTCCAATTTGGATTGAGTTCGAAGCCCCACTTTCTAAGGTGTTCGGCGCTAGATCCACTTCGCCCAGCGTCCATCCCTCCGCCATCGCATCGTACTTCCAAGATTCCGTCGGCTCGGAATGGGCTAGTGGATCGATTGACGTCACAGGGATCGAGGATCGCACGATTTTCCAGTCCAGGGACTCCAGGTCCCACCGCCCTGGGACCGGAAGGAATGCAAATGCGGTAATCAACGATACACCTAACAGACCAAAAAGCGGTGCCCACGCGCCACCTATTCTCCACGGTCGTGATCCCAGCACCAACGTCAACAACGCGAGTATCGTGGTTTGCATTGCCAACCAAAACAATGTCGAACTGATCCCATTCATGGCTTGTCCTCACGCAACAAATTCTCAAGTGCCTGACGCTCTTTCCGCGTCATCTTGCCTCCGTCGAACATCCGGAGGAGCAGTTGCTCCCGCGAACCACCAAACAGGCGATCCACCATGTCCCCAATCATGCTCTTGGAAACGTCTTCGAACGGGCGCGAGGGCTTGAATCGGTACGGCCTCTGCTCGTTCGTATGGATCAAAAATCCCTTCTCAAACAAGATGCGAATCAACGTCGCTACCGTGGTGTACGCCAACTCTCGACCTTGCTCTGCCAAACTATCACGTATCTCCGCAGCGGTTAACTCCCCACTCCCCCAAAAGACATGCATCACTTCCAACTCGCGTTCTGTAAGCTCTTTGGCTGGCGGTCTCGCCATCGCTATCCCCTCCCGAATTTTTTAAGTTTGGTTCCTTAGATTTGGTTCTATAGTAAAGGTGGAAAACGGGCGCGTCAAGCGTTTTTTTAATTTTTTCGGAGAGCCTTCGCGGGTACAAAGATGCGCGCGTTCGGCACGGAGTCGGCACTCATTTCCGTAGCGGATGTCGCCAGACTTCCGGTGTCACGTCTAAAATCGCTGCGACAGTCTAAAAATTGCCGTGATTCTTTACAGGTCCTGACCGGACGGCTTGCGCCGTTCCGCTAGAGTGAGTTCCATTTGGCAGGCGGATTTAAAGCGTTGGCGAGTTTGGTGAACGTGTCGAGCTACTCGATGTGGGGCCAACCTGATCGATCCATGCCGGCAAAGCGTTCTGAGATGCGGAGTTGAATTGATACCGATTGGGACGTTGCGAATCGGATGCGTGTGGGATGCGTGACAATCTCGCAATGATGGAACGCGTCTCTTCGTTATCGCCCGAACTGGATAGGATCGCATTCCATTGGTCTATGTTGGAAACGCGTGTGCGATAGACCCGTTCGATGCTCTTGATTCGACGCGTGACGACGAAGTTGCATTTGTCGTCGTACACACACCTCGAGTCGGCAATTTCAAGACAGGCTTTTAGTGCGGGGATCGGTTGGGATTCGATCTGATCTCGCACGGCATTGGCCAGCGACATCAGTGAGACTGCATTCTCTGCGTCGACAATCGTGTCCTGCAATTGAATCATCACCGCTTCGTCAGGCCGACGAGAGAGCATAGCGCACACGGCATCCACCGCGCGGATATCGCAGTGCCGCAGCTTGATGCCCGAACGTGTATAGACGGTGGTATTGGCAGGCGGATAGACGACCGCAATCCCAATCCGACTTTCCAGTACACACTCCTCCACAACTGCCTGCGAATG
>JANODW010000234.1:0-3794 GCA_031412875.1 Pirellula sp.
CGGTTCGTTGGCGATCAATGCTCGAATGCAACAAATCCGCTCGGCTGCGGTTCGGTCGGTATCTTGGGCAATGCTGAGCAAAGTGTTGGATGCCGCTAAGCCCATGTCGCTCAACGCGCTGACAACAAGTTCATCGTGTTCGGAATCGTCCAAGAGTTCTAAGAGCAACTCGATAGCATCGTCGGTCGATCCGCAAAGGTGGTTAGCAAATGCGACGCTCGCTCGAACCAACCAAGCGGGATCGTCTTGGTTCGCTTTGATGGCCAACGTCGCTTGCACGGCATCCAAGCGACCGAGTGCAATGATGGCTGCGGCTCTCAGTTCGGTCGGTTCGGTATCTTCGGTGGCTCGAAGCAGCGCAGCGGTAGCAGCATTGGCAGATGCCCCAAAGCTTCCTAACGCTGAGGCCGCGGCCGAGCGAACCGAGACCGATTCCTGCGGATCGACCAGCTTTTTGACGCATTGTTCGATAACCTCTGGACTGGCATCGCCAACGATGGCCCAAGCCCGTAGCACGTGCTCCCGAATCGTTGGGTTAGGATCTTCCAATCTTGATAGCAACGCGGCCGCGCTCGTTGCACGGATGCATTTGAGCGCTTGCGAAGCATGGTTTTTAACTTCGACCGCTTCGTTCGGATTTGCGATCATTGAAATCAGGACCGGGATGGCCTCTTTTGCATCGGATCCTATTTGACCGAGCGAAAGCGCACATGCCATTCGGATAGAGGAATCGTCGGCGGTTAGTCCATCGATCAATTTAGGAACGGCAGCCAAACCGTGCCTTCCGTAAGTCCCCACCGCTTCTGCAAGAGGAAGAAACAGTTGCGAATCCCATTCTGTTTTTTCTAGACAACTCGCGATCGCGTTGGCGACCTCTACAGAATCTGGGGCAAATTTTGGAAGGGCTGAGATCGTAGGTATACGTACGAGTTCATTTTCGGAGGGATCGAAAGCGATTTTTTTGAGAGATGACTCTAGCAATCGGAGGGTGGGAAGCGATAGCGACTGTCGGTTGGGGGTGGATTGGGAATCAACCCACCAGGCATGAAAGGCCTCAAGTGCGGCGATTCGCACGTTTGCAGGATAAACCGGGGAGGCCATCGTGTTGCAGAGCTGCTGCCACTGCCGAAGATCCATTGGGGCCAGCGAGCGAACGACGTTTTCGCCGTAGATTTCGTTTAGGTCTGTTTGGGATAGCTCGTCGAACAATTGGGCCATTAGATATTGACCGGTCGCTTGCCAGCGAACCATGGCGTAGGAAACGACGCTGAGATCGTACCCTTGCAGTTCGCGTTTCAACACTTCGCGTCGGAGGTTGTTGTCGAACACCGACTCGGTGGCCATGCGGTCTACCAATGCGAGTCGGCCGATGATGTCGTTGGCTTCGTACAGCGAGATTGAGACCCGCATGCTGGTCTCCAAGGCTCGATCTGCTTTCGCAACCGCATCGTTTTCCTCTGCGTTTTTCTCTGCGTTTTTGGTGGGTGCCTGCGAGGACGCAGTTTTCTGTCCCGCGTGTGTCTCGAGGCGAATGCGCGCCAGTTTAACAGCGATGGCATGACGTTCCTGGCAAGCTCCGTTTTCCATTTGCGCTTCGGCCGATCGGAAGAGTCCGAGCAGTTTGCTGGCCAATTCGTCGTCGATCGGTTGGTTGGCGATGGCTTTGGCGATTTCTGCGAGGGACCACTCGGCGGAGTAACGCACATGTTCGTCGGCATCTTTCAAGAGCGGGCAAAGCAAACTGACGGTGCGTTCTTGATCGCCCCCGATCCTGCCGAGCGCGTAGGCGGCGTAGACCCGAACGTCCGTATGAGAATGTTCCAAGCATTGTCCCAAGGGTGTGATCGCAGTGTCTGCGAACCCGCCTAGATTGCCGATCTCGCCCAATTGCGCGGCGGCGAGGATGCGAGCTTTGGCGGCTGGTTTATGAAGCTGTTCAATGCATTGCTCAATCCACTGCTCGATCCGCTGTTCTGTCGGCGTCTGGTTTTGATTTTGGTTGTGTTGGACGTTTGGCTGCGCGTTCTGTTGTACGCGACGCGGGCCGTCATCGCAAAACAGTTTGGTAGGGTAGAGAAGCACCGCAAGAGCGCCGAGGAACACCAGGCATTTCGTTTTCTTGTTCATTTTGGGCCTCCTGCCCAAATTACCAACACATAGCGCTCCGTGCGCCGCAAGGATCCTGCAACCCGTGTCTGTAGCGATTTTCCTCGATCACAACAAGACGAGCGACTTCCGGCCGGTCGCTATCCATCTGCGAAAGTCTATCTGCGATCGTCTATCTGCGATCGAAGACGCGTTTTGCTTTTCCTTCGCTTCGCAGCAGGGTTCCGTTTGGGACTTGCACGACATCGATTCGGAGGTTGAGTCGGACCGAGAGTTTTTCGGAGAGTGCGAGAGCGATGGGGTCCGAGTTGTCCTCGATCCGTTCGATCTCCAACAGCATGTCATCCATGGCACCTTTTTTCGTCACGGTGAGTCGGTATTCCTTGACCGATGGAAAGGATCGGACGATGGCGTCGATGCTGGAGGGGAAAACATTGACTCCGCGGACAACGATCATATCGTCTGCTCGGCCCAGCACTCCCGAGTCGAGGCGGACGAAGGATGTGTCCGATGAAACAGAGGTGGCTGGTCGAACCAGATCGCCGGTGCGGTAACGCAGCACGGGGGCACCGACTCTTCCCAACGCGGTTAGAACGAGTTCAAACCACGTTTGGTCGACGTTGGGTTCTTGTTTGCAGGGAAGGAATTCTGCGATGAATTCGCTTTCGATAACGTGCAGAGCTTGACCATCTTTGGAACCGAATCCCCAGGGTCCGACCTCGGTGGCGCCGGCATGGTCCATGACGCGTGCCCCAAAGGCGCTTTCGATTTTGGAACGGATTGCCGGTACGCTTCCTCCAGGCTCACCCGCAACAAAGACTTGTCGAATGCTGGATTTTCTTAGGTCGATGTGGCGGTCGGCTGCGTCCTCGGCCATGTGCATGGCATAACTCGGAGTGCTAAACAAAACCGTCGGCTTGGCAGATTGAATCAAATCGATACGAGCTGCTGTGGACATTCCTCCACAGGGAATGACCATGCATTGCCGTTGCAAGCAAGCGTCGTGGGCGCTCCAAAATCCGATGAAGGGCCCAAACGAAAACGCCATCATGATGCGATCGCCAGGTTGTATCCCGCACGCGTCGAGCACGTACTGCCAAGTTGCGATCCACCATTGCCAGTCGTCGGCAGTATCCAGGATGACCATCGGTTTGCCTCGCGTGCCGCTGGTCCTGTGATAGCGAATGTAATTTTCTTGGGGGTAGGTATGATGCAGTGCGACGCCGTCCAGCGAGGTTCCTAACCAGTCTGACTTTTCAGAGGTCGGCATTTGCGACCATTGGTCCATCGATGCGATGGAAATTTGCGAGCAGCCGAATCGTTCGCGATAGTATCGATTGGTTGGCAATACTTTCGCGAGCAGTTGGTTCAACCTGAGCAACTGATATCGCTCGAGTTGTTCTCGATCGCATTGTTGGATTGCAGCTCGATGGTGACTATCGTTCAATGGAATTCCTTAAGCAAAAACAAAGACGCGCGACTTTTGTTGGGTGAGTTATTGTAGACACTTAAGCGGAACGGAATCCTGGCGAGTACAAGATGGGTCGAGCGACGGTTTGATAGAGGCCCCACAGGGCCAAGCCGATTCCGCCGATCGGAACGACGGTGGCAGCCGCAACTTTGAAAAGGATCGCTTTCGCGTTGCCTTGAAAGAGAAGGCCGTTATTGAATTGGTTCCACGCGTGGCC
>JANODW010000235.1:0-8862 GCA_031412875.1 Pirellula sp.
ACCGGGACAACCAGTACTATTGGCGCATGAATTCCACACGGATGGAGTCGCAAGTGGTTCGCGACAGCCTGCTGTCGTTGGCAGAGGAGTTGGATGGGCAAATGGGTGGACCGACGATTCCCGCAGCGGATCAAAAATCGCGGCGACGCAGCCTGTATTTTTTTCATTCGCATAACGAACACAATCCGTTGCTATCAGCGTTTGATGATGCCAACGTGTTGGATTGCTATCGACGCGGCGAGAGCATTGTTCCACAACAGGCGTTGGCGCTGGAGAATAGCGTCTTTGCGATGGAGATGGCCGATCGGTTAGCGACGCGCATGCAAACAGCGAATGCGAACAGCGACCAGCGCGCGTTTATTCGTCTCGCGTTTGTTGCGATACTAGCGGACGAGCCTACCCCTGAAGAATTGGATTGGATAGAGCGGATGATGGAAAGAATGGAGCAAGCGTCCTCGTTGAACGATCCCGCTCAGCGGATGCAACAGGTGCGATCGGGTTTGATTCGTGGATTGATCAATCACAACGACTTCATTACGGTTCGATAGAGGGACGCGATGATGACATGCAAGCACAACCATGATCGCGAAGATGTCCGACGTTCGGGCCGACGTTCCCGTCGATCGTTTTTTGCCGACATCGGGAATGGCTTTTCGAGTTTAGCGCTGGGCGCCATGCTCGCGCGCGATGGAGTCTTAAGGGCAGATGAGACAAGCGTGTGGCAGCCTCCCAATGGCCAACCGCACTTCGCCGCGAAAGCCAAAAGCGTGGTTTGGCTTTTTATGAATGGGGGGATATCGCAAGCGGAATCGTTTGATCCCAAGCCGGCGCTCACCAAGTATGCAGGAATGTCGATCGGCGAGACACCGTTTGCGCATGTTCAGGATCCGGAGAGGCTGAAGCTAGCGCGCGTCACCGTGGTCAACGATGCCAACGGCCAGCAGCGAAACAAACTCTATCCGCTCCAAGTGGGATATCGCAAGCATGGCCAGTCGGGGATGGAGATGAGCGATTGGGTGCCCCATTTGGGAAGCTGTGCGGATGATCTTGCCCTGGTTCGATCGATGTGGACCACGGATGACAACCACGGGGCGCAAACGCAGTTCCATTCGGGGCGGCACATGCTCGACGGCGAATATCCTACGCTAGGGGCTTGGGTGCATTACGGACTGGGTTCGCTGAACGATAACTTGCCCCAGTTTATCTCGATTGGGAACCGAGAATACTGGAATATCAAAGATGGACATTACTTGGGACCGGCCCACGACGCGATCCCTTTGCGCATCGATCCCAAGAACCCTTTGGACTTCGGTCAACCTGCTGGTTCCATAAGCCGAGCCGAACAGAAGCTCGGATTCGAATTGGTGGACGGCTTGAATCGACTGCGCGCCCACGCTTATCCCGAGGATCCAGCAATGGAGGCGCGCATCCGAGCCTACGAGTTGGCATTTCGGATGCAGACGTCTGTTCCAGACGCGTTGGATTTCGCATCGGAGACCGCTGCGACTCATGCGATGTATGGTTTGAATGAGCCGGAGACCAAGGAGTTTGGGATGCAAATGCTGGCGACGCGACGGCTGGTCGAACGCGGCGTTCGGTTCATTCAAGTGCAGCATGGTGCGGGCGGAGCGGGTGTTTGGGATGCGCATAGCGGTCTCAAGGCCAATCACGAAAAAAATTTCCGCGCGGTCGACAAACCGGTCGCCGGTCTTATCAAAGACCTCAAGCAGCGAGGGTTGCTCGAATCGACCTTGATCGTCTTTGCCAGCGAGTTCGGACGCACGCCTGGAACGCAGGGTGCCGACGGTCGCGATCATCACATTTATGGTTTTTCGGTCTGGCTCGCCGGCGGCGGGGTCCAAGGTGGCATCGTTCACGGGGCGACCGATGAGATCGGATTCCACGCTGTCGAGAATCGGCATTACGTGACGGATATCCATGCCACGATTCTCAAGCAAATGGGGCTCGATTCTCGTAAGCTTGAAATCCCTGGCCGCAAGCGACTCGACATCGATCACGGCAAGGCCATTGAAGAAATCCTTTAAGGCGAGCGGCGGGATCAAGACTACCGTAGGATCGGACCTTTGTCCCGTCCGTTTGTTAGTTCGGGACAACCGTATTCCCTTTCCCTTTTGAAAGAAGCAAATGAACCACCATCACTCGATCGCCTCCACGGCGGCAATAGCGGCAACAGCGGCAACCCTTTTACTTTCAACGCTGGTATCTTTCCAATCCGTCGCCGCCGGAGATGCGGCACCTGCAGCCGCTGAAAAGAAAGACTACTTTGTTTTCTTGACGACGGGAAAATCCACGCAAGGCATCGCGCCAGAGGTCATCGCAACAAAGCAAGCGGCGCATTTGGAGAATTTCGGTCGGCTCGCGAAGTTGGGGTCGTTGACTGCGGCAGGACCGTGTGCCGACCCGGACAAAAAGACGCGAGGCATTGTCGTCATCCATGGGGAGTCCATGGCGGATGCAGAATCCATGTTCGGCCCGGACCCTTATGTGTCCGAGGGATTCATGAAGACCGAGATTCACCCTTTTCAAACGATTGCCGGCAAACTGCAATTGGTGACGGAGGTCATCTCGATGGAGCAAAGTGTGATTGTGATTGCAAGTCGAGGAAAGAAATGGACCGAGAAGTCGCAAGAGGATGCGATCGCTTCGGAATTTTCGCGTTTCGCGAAGAAGCAATTTGAGGATGGGAAGATCGGGTTTGCAGCCCTCTTGCCTGGCGACTCGAACAACGATTCCAAAAGGATAGCGGTGATGCTATTTCGAGGCAAAGACGTCGCGGCGGCAATGAAAATATGCGAGGCGGACGCGTTGGTTCGGGATGAAAAGTTGGCGATTCAAGCGTTTCCTCAGTATCTGGCCAAAGGGGCAATGGAGTAGAGCATCATCGTTGAGTACAATCGTCGCACTTTTGCTTCCCGTTGTTCCCGTCCCGTTCCATTGCTGACGCTCCGCCGTTTAAGCTCATTGTTTGGAGAAACCCATCGTGTCGCCGCAGGAAAAAGCACTTGCATTGAAAATCCCGTTCACCAAACAGGAGCCGGGGTATTTAGCCATGGTTGCCAAGACGGGCAATTTGCTATTCACCTCGGGGCACGTCAGCGACATCAAGGGCTAACTTGGGGCGGGGATTTCGGTGGACCAGGGCAAAGCGGCAGCCAGAGAGTGCGCGGTCAAAATTTTGAATTCGGTTTGGAATGCGCACGGTACGTTGGATGGTCTGCGCGTGATCAAGTTGTTGGGTTGCGTCAATTCCACGCTGGAGTTTCACGAGCAGCATTTGGTCATCAATGGATGCAGCGATTTATTCCATGAGATCTTTGGCAAAACCACAGACGGCTACCATGCGCGCAGCGCTCTGGGTTTTGCGCAAATCCCGACCAACTCGGCGGTCGAAGTCGAAGCGATCTTTGAAATCAAATGACTAACCGGGAATGGTGGGCGATGACTCCTGTGTCGTTGTCGCCCGATTCAATTTCCAGGGGAGCATCAGTTCGAATTCGGTGCCCGTCCCGACTTCGGATCGCACCTCGATCGTTCCTCCGTGTTCTTTCGCAATCTTGAGGCTCACTGGCAATCCGAGCCCGGTACCTCGATTGCCTTTATTCGATTCGAACATGGAGAAGATACGCCCCAGATCCGTCGCGGCGATTCCGATTCCGTTGTCGCGAACTTGGATCCTCGCAAAATCCTTACATTCGTAAAGCGAAATTTCGACGCTGCCATCGGGTTTGTCGACACACGCATCGAGTGCGTTGACCACGAGATTCATCAGAGCTCGATGGATGCCTTCGCCATCGAGCATCATGATCCGGAAAGCGGCGGGTGGGGCCCAGCGGATGGCAATGGATTTTTCCGCGGCCCGAGAAGCCACCAGTTCGACGACTTCATCGATGACGGTGCGCAAGTCGACGTTGGATCGGTTTGGCTTTCGATCTTTGCTCATGGTGAGCATGTCCAAGACAAAGGACTCGATCCTTTCTTGATTGCGTTCGCAGATTCGCCAGCCATTTTGGACGGTGTTCATGTCCCCCCCTTTGATCCCTTCATCGATCAAATAGCCACCGCCTCGGAGTCCTTGGACAATGTTTTTGATATGGTGTGAAAGGGTAGCGATGGTCTGGCCCATGGCGGCGAGTCGCTCGGCTTGCACCATGCTTTGATAATAGTTGGTATCCTCAATCGCCAGCGCTGCTTGATGCCCGATCGCGACGAGCATTTTGAGATGCTCCTCGTTGAAGACTTTTTCGGGATTCAAGGCGTATTGGCCGGCGGTAACCGAGGTATCTATGTAGATCACTCCTACGTTTCCGTATCGTCCTTTCATAGGAACGCAAATCGCTTCGCGTATCCCACCTGCAGAAATACTCGCACTGGTATTCCAACGATCATCGTCGCAGGCATCGCTGGTCAATACTCCCTCTTCTTTTTTGTAGACGTAGTCCAAGATCGTTTTGCTGATCGACATACGGTGGGCGGAGACGTTGGCACCGCGATTGCGTCGGCAGCTTGGGCGTAGCTCGCCGGTTTCGAGATCGCTGAGCATGATGCAACCGCGATCGCAATTCACCCATTGAAAGATGAGTTCCAGGATTTGATGGAGCAGTTGGTCGATATCGAGCGTTCGGCTGACGGCGAGCGAAGTGCGATACATGATTTCCCAATGGCTCTTTGCTTGCGACGATGCTTTGTCGGATTGCAGTTTGGCCGTCCAGTCGTCGGTTTGATCCTGCAGCTCCCTTTCGATATCTACTCTTCCGACAATTTGGGAGGAATCGGCGTTAGGGTTTTGGACGATGTCGACGTCGTTGTCGGCGGGACCAAAGGGCCGAAACTCCAATCGAAACAGCATCAACCGCTTGCCGATTTGCACTCGGTCACCGACGTGGAGGGTATGTTCGGCAATCCGATTTCCATTGACGAAGGTACCGTTGCTGCTTTTGAGATCACGCAGGATAAAGTCGCCATCGACGAACTCGATTTCTGCGTGCGTTCTGGAAGTTTCCGAATCTTCGAGATGGATGTCGCAATGGCTATCCCGTCCCAAGTTTTGCTTGGTTTCGCGAATCAAATAGTGGGTGCCGATATTTGCACCACGTACAACCAACAGGGACGCCAATGCTTGTGAAACCTCATGTAGTAGTTTGCGCGCGGAAATCAATCGCGGGCGTGTTTAAGTCATGGATGCAAATCGATTATATCTCTATTGAAGGCAGTAATGCGAGGATCGGCCTGTCGGCCGCCTAAGCTTGTTTTGGCTTACCGCAAAAAGGCATCGCACAATCCGCCATCCACGGTGAGGATTTGGCCGGTGGTTTTGCTGAGCCGTTGGCTGACCAGGAGGAAGTAGGCTTCGGCTTGATCGGCCGGGGTGATGGGGGACTTGGTCAATGTGCGGTCTGCATAAAATTGGGCCAGTTTCGCGACGAGAGATTCGGTGGGTTCGTCCTGGGTGTAGTCGATGCGGTATTTGGCGAGCGATCCGATCACGCGATCGCGAGGGAACATCGCGCTCCCCTGGACGACGGTAGCCGGGGCGACGCCATTGACGCGCACCAAGGGAGCCAATTCGATGGCGAGTTCGCGCACCAGATGATTGGCCGCGGCTTTGCTGGTATCGTAGGCGACACTGCCTTTCTTGGCCACGGCGGCATTGGCGCTGGTGGTGAGTACCAGCGAACCATGCAGGCCTTGCTCGAGCCAAGTGCGAGCGGCTTCGTCGGCGACCAGGTAACTGCCTGTTACGTTGATGGCAAACGTCAGCGCCCACTTGTCGTCGGGAATATGGCCTGTGGTATCCGAAGAAACAAATATACCGGCCGTCACGCAAATCGAATCGAACCCTCCGTAGGCCAAACTCACTTGGTCCAACATGGTTCGGATACTGTCTCGTTTGGTGATATCGCATCCGATTCCGATCGCGGGTCCACAACCGGAGATGCCGCTGCCGGCGACACCGATTCCCTGCCCGTGCTTGTCGGTGATTTCCTTGGCGGTCGCGATCGCCGATTCGGCGTTCAAATCGACACAGACGATGTGTGCTCCCTCGCGAACCAATCGATGCGCCGTTTCCTTTCCGATTCCAGAACCAGCGCCGACGACGACGATGACTTGCCTAGCAAGTTCTTTTTCTGATGGCATGCGTTTGAGCTTGGCCTCTTCGAGCAGCCAGTATTCGATATCGAATGCTTCCTGGAGGGGCAGCGCGATATAGCGATCGATGGCCTCGGCGCCCCGCATGACTTCGACGGCGCAATTGTAAAACTCGGCCGTCACGCGAGATTCCGATTTATCCTTGCCCCACGCGATCATCCCAAGTCCCGGTATCAACATGACGGTCGGATTGGGATCGCGCATGGCGGGAGAGTTGGGTCGCTTGCAGGTCTCGTAATAGTGGGCGTAGTCTTGCCGATACTTTTCAAGTCCGATGGTGAGCTTGGCTTTGAGCGCAGCGATGGTTTCGGTCTGCGGATTCCAATCCACGTAGAGTGGCTTGATTTTGGTTCGGAGGAAGTGATCGGGGCAGCTCGTACCTAACTCAGCCAACCTGGGAGCTTCGTGCGAGTTCACAAACCGCATGATGGTCGGATCGTCTTGGACGGTGCCGATCATACGGCGTTTGGCGCTCACTTGGCCACGCAGCCAGGGAAGGATCGCCGCGAGCGCTGCATGCCGTGGGCCTTGTTCGAGCGTTTGGTATTTCATTCCACCGAAAGCTGTCTTGTCACCGCCGTTGGCTTGGTACTTGGCGTCGATGTAGGCGGCTGCCGTCTCAATCATTTCCAGCGTGAGGGTGTAGCATTGCTTTTCGTCGTCGGACCAAGAAATAAAACCGTGCTGCCCCATCATGATGGCTTGCAGTTGAGGGTTCTTTTTTGAAATGTCTTGCATGGCCAACCCCAATTCGAAACCGGGACGCATCCAAGGAACGTAGGCCATCTTCCCGCCGAAAATCTCTTGCGTGAGTTCTTGGCACCGATGGCTGGCCGCAATGGAGATGATCGCGTTGGGGTGCATGTGATCCACGTGCTTGCCAGGCAGGAAGCTGTGCAAAGGCGTGTCGATCGATGATGCCCGCGGGTTGAGGTTGAATGTGGTGTGCGTGTACATGCCCACCATGTCATCCTCCGCTTGACTCTTGTAACCTTTGTCCGGTCGACTGGCGTAAAGCATCTGCAGGTCGAGAAGTTTGCTCTGGTAGAGGGACGAGAAATTCTCTCGAGTAGACGTTCGAAGGTCTCCGCCCGAGCCTTTCACCCAGAGAACCTCGGTCGGTGCGCTGGTGAGGGGATCCTTTTCCAGAATCTTCGCCGACGTATTTCCGCCGCCGGTATTGGTGATCCGCTGGTCCGCCCCCAACAAATTCGATCGATAAATCAATCGTCCCACTGGATCCAAGGAGGCAGCCTTTTGATCGTCCCACGCGTAGCATACAAACTTGAATGACTTCATTGACTCAACCTGAACGGGTAACGAAAACTACTTTGCACAATCTAGAGTACCAAAGACACCCTTTGCCAGGGCAAACGCCCGGCCGTCTCCAAAATCCCGGATACAACCAACAAAAGTGGGGTGACGGATGCGTGACGGCCAAAACTCACAGGCCAAAGCGTGTGCGAGGGAATGCAACCCGGAAAGCGGCCTGCACCCTATTTTTCGGAGCCATTGAAAAGTAGAATACTTTGTCCTCCGTAGGCAAAAGCCCCCCCTTGGACGTTTGCAAAGCCACCACAACCCTCAGGAATAAAAGATGCTTCGATTCGACCGTTCCCCTAAATCCACCCTAACGCTTGGACTTGTACCCCTTGGACTTGCACTGGCCCTTTCGAATGTTTCATTCCTTTTCGGAGAGGACTGGCCAACGTTCCGAGGCCCTAATCGCACCGCGGTAGTCAACGATTCTAAGCTTTTGAAATCGTGGCCAACAGAGGGTCCAAAATTGCTTTGGGAAGGTTCTGGGGCGGGCCGAGGTTACTCCAGCCTCGCGATCGTCGGCAACATGATCTACACGTTGGGAGATGGACTTTCCACTCAAAGCGACAAAGACGAATACCTGAGCTGCTTTGACAAAACGACCGGCAAGCAATTGTGGGCCACCAAGACCGGCAAGCCTTGGACGAGCGGTCAGGCGGGCTGGCAAAGTTCGCGCAGCACACCAACTGTCGATGACGGTCGCGTGTATGTTGTGACTCCCGATGGAATCCTGCATTGCTGCGACGCTGCCAACGGAAACATCGTTTGGACCAAAAGCTTCGAAAAAGATTTCGGCGGAAAGAAGGCAGACTCTTGGGGGTACAGCGAGTCGGTACTAGTCGATGGCAACAAACTCATTTGCACACCGGGCGGACCGTCATCGACCTTCGTGGCCTTGGACAAAAAGTCCGGAGATACCCTTTGGACTTGCAAGAATCCGGGCGATCGCGGAGCCGGGCATGCGTCCATTGTGATCTCGAAAATCGGTGGTCAGAAAGTATATGTTCAGTCGACAGGCAGTGGGCTATTCGGTATTAGCGAAAGCGGTGCTCTGCTATGGAGCTATCCGATCGATAACACCACCGCGGTGATCCCTACGCCCATCGTTCGCGACGATTTGGTGTTCTTTCCTGTAGGTTACAAACGAGGCGGAGCGCTGATTAAGCAAGTGCCATCTGGGAACGGTCAAGTCGCTGCTAAAGAGATCTACGGTTTGAATCCTAAATTGGCGAACAAGCACGGTGGCGCTGTGTTGGTAGGGGAATACGTTTACGCAGACTCCGACGATGCGGGTCGGCCCTACTGTGCAGAACTGATGACCGGAGATGTCAAATGGGCGACCAAAGGGTCCGGATCTAGATCTGCCGTCGTGAT
>JANODW010000236.1:0-9398 GCA_031412875.1 Pirellula sp.
AATTTCTAAGCGGTTGTGATGCCGAGGTTTTTTTGTGCGCTGCAATTTTTTTTGATTTTGGCGATATTGATTTCGTGGTCGTATAACTTTTTTTGCAGGCTTTCCTTTTCGCTATCCAAGCGGCCTTTTAAAAACGCGACTCGGTCGGTAGAGCTTTCGATGTTGCGTTGGAGGGATTGGCTTCGGTTCACGAGGACGCTGTTTTTGACGCCGACGAGGGTATCCAAAACAACTTTCGCACGGGCCGAGAACCCTGTCTTTTCTTTGGTTAAAAAGGTCTGCACGTCGGCCAAGTTGGTATCCACTACACCGGCTAGTTTGGTTTTGTCCAGCCGCAGTTTGCCGGTATCATCCAGGCTCACGCCAAGTTGCTCAAGCGATTGGATTTTTCCAGAGGCAAATGTACGCTGGGTTATGAACCGTGAAAGCGTTTGTTCGACGCGTAGGACTTCGGACGTGCCGAACAACTGACCAGACGTTTTGGAAGCCGGGTCGAAGGCTGTTTCTTTGTCGATTTTGTCGCGGACTTTGTTGTATTGATCGACAAAGAGCTGAAGATTTTTTTCGATGTTTGAATTGGAGGTCGAAACGTTGATCTCTACGGGCGAGGCGTCCACCCCTTTCGTTGTCAGCGAAATCCCATTGATGACATCGTCGAATTTATTGGTGGAGGACCGGACAAGAGTGCCCCCAAAATCGCCAGCCGAACCTACCGATATGATGGCATCGCGAGCTATCCCCGAAGCGTTGATGTTCAGTCCAACGGCGTCACCTTCGGCAACGATCCGGCCTATTTCGCCGCTTGCTCGGGAGGTAAACAAAAGGCGTACGGTCGATGGGCCGGAGGTAAGCAGGGATGCAGTCAAGGGTCCGTTGGCCTTGTTGATTTTCTCGGCGACTTCCGTCAATGTTTCGGTTCCGGTTAGGGAGAGTCGGAACGTTTGCGATCCATCGATTTCTTGTCTGGCCGGATTCGAGAGCAGTTTGCCCGTACCGGCGATTCCCAGATCGAGGGCTGTGTTTCCATTGACCGAATCCTTGATCGTGAGGGTGCCAGCGCCTCTTGTCGTATCCACCAACAAGATGCCATCCCCACTGTCATTTATTTTCGCTTCGATGCCGATGGCAGTGCTATTGATGGCTTTGAGCACGTCCCCAATCGTCTTGGAGTTGTCCAAAGAAAGATTCACGGCCGATGAAACGCCATTCGAATTTGTGAGCGTAAAGGATCCTAGCCGAACACCTCGTCCTTGATTGAGTTTGCTGAGTTCGGTCGCTTCACCGATGTACTGTAGGCCGAGGGATTTGCTATCGACGGTGTTGCTTGCGACGTTGGCTGCGATTCCAAGTTGGGTTGCCGAATTGTTGGCGTCGCCGTCGGTCACAATGAGATTGCTGGCGGTAGAACCGGTGACGTCCTGCAGCACGATTCCGGTGCGAGATTTGTTCAGCGATGCGGTAACGCCGGCGCTCGCGCTGTTGATGCGATCGATGACATCGCGAAGGCTTATTGCGCCGGAGAGATCGATGTTGGCGGCAGTTCCCAATCGATTGGTAATCGAAATGGAGCCTGGCGTGCCGATCCCTTTTCCTCCTTTGAGTGAGGAGAGCAAAGGACCCTGGAGGGCACCCTGCACTCGTGTTCCGTTGATGGTACCGCTGGCTCCGCTGGAGCCAGTGAATCCCAATTGGTCGGCGAGTTTTCCTGTGGCGGCTAGAGTTCCAGAGCCGGTGGTCTTGTCAATCAATTCAAACCCGCTGCCGTCAGCTCGAATGCGAGCTTCGAGTTTCGCTGAATTGGCTGCATTGATATTGTTTAGTAATTGCCCTACGGAGGTTGGGTTTTTGGTTGCGTTGGCATCGATCTTAAGCAGTGTACCGTCGCGCAACGTGATCGATAGATCGTCGCCGCTGGTGAAAGCAATGCCTCGATTGTCTAGAAGCGAACTAAGTCGGGTGGACGATGATATAAACTGGATGTCGTCGCCGGTTGCGGAGTTCGAAGCGACATTGACGCCGCCCAGTCCGAGGTCAGCCGCCGTGCGTCCTTCGCCAACTTCTTCCACCGAAAGATTGGAAAGAGTTTGTCCAGAGAGGTCGCTCAGGACGATTCGGTCTCCTGAGGTTTTGGCGGAAACGCGGAGGCCTGTCGCTGTGTTGATGGCTTTTAAAATGTCATCAGTCGTGGATACAAAACGCAAGTCAATTTCGCGGGACGTGCCGCTTCGGTCGGTGATTTTGATTTTGCCACGCGAGATGCCCGTCCCCCCGCGAAGCTCATCGACTGCGGCACTGGAATCCACAAATCCGCCCGAGCGGACCACGAACTCGCCGCTTTGGAGCGTGTCGGTTGCGCTGGAAAATGGGCTGCTTGCAGCGGTGGCAGTTTGGGAGGTCTGTAGGGTTTGCACGGAATAGTTGCCCGGGGTGGGAGATCCCGTGGTTGCAACAGCGATCACGTCCGGTTTGCTGGACGTGGGAGTGGTCGTTGAAAGATTGGACGCTTTTCCTAAACGATCGGACTGCAGTTGAATACCGATGGTCAGAGCTGTCAATTCGTTGATCGAGGCCTGTTGCGATTGAAAGCCTTTGATTCGTGCCTGCAAGCGGTCGCGCGGCTGGGCCGACAACGAAAGCAATTGTTCAACGGTTTTTTGGATATCGATGCCCGAGGTGAGGCCGACGTTTGATTGGATTCTTCCCATAGTAGTTAATTATGATGCCCAATTTCAGCGACGTAGGAACAAGGGTTGCAGAACGGATTGTTTACCCCATTTATCTATCGGGTTTTTTCCGTATCTTCTGCTTATAGAATCGCAGTTGCACGAAAAAAGGCGTGTCAGGAAATCTTCCCAACACGCCTCTTTTAATGGACGTCAATCTTCTGTACCGATTCTCTATCGCAACAGCGACAAGACCGACTGCGAGCTTTGGTTAGCGATTCCGAGAACGCTTGTACCCGACTGAACCAGGATTTGAGCACGTGTCAAGTTTGCTGATTCTTTGGCGAAGTCAGCATCGCGGATCGAGCTTTGAGCTTCGTTCAAATTGAGAAGCGAATCATTCAGCGAGATCGAGTTGCTTTCCAAAGTCGTTCGTTGGAATGCACCCAATCGACCGCGAAGGCTTGTCACCTTTTCGATCACTTGGTCCACGACCCGTGCGGCACCGGCAGCGTCGTTGGCCAGCGACTTGGAGTTGCCGGTTCCGAGTTCGAACAATCGGCCAGCACTACCGCCGAGTCGGGCGGTATTGATGCTTCCGATACCGAGACGAGCTTGTTGGTTTCCAGTGACCGTTGGACCGAGTTGGAACTGAGCACCGCCACCGGAGATATTGAACTTAAAGCTCTTGCTGCTACCGTCGGTCACGGTGAGTGACAACGACAGCGAAGCGGTGTTGATGGAAAGCGAGTTTCCACTGCCGTTGGCGTTGATTCCGTTGACCGTAGCGGCGATATCTGTTCCTGCTGCACGGGATGCGCTCAGTTTGCTCTTGAAAGTACCGGCGGCACCTTCGGTGATCACATCGAGGCTAACCTTGGCGTCTTTGCCGTAGGCGGTGGAGCTGAGTACCAGCGTGTTGCTGGACTGGATAGCGGATACGCCGGTGGAGTCCTTGAGCAAGCTGATGGCTGCGGCGAGTTGGTCGGCCGATGCACCCTTCTTGAACGTGAAGGATTGCGAGCCGTTCTTTCCGCCGATTTCAACAACGAGGTCGTCTTTGAGCGTTACACCACCGCTGGTACCGGTGGATGCGGTTGCCTTGACGTCTGCGGTGTTACCCACGACGGCTCCGTCGCCGATGCCCGTGGTTGCAGCGGTTGCATTGAATTCGGCCAAGTTGTTTACAGCCGTTGCAATGTTTGCGAGGGTGGTCGATCCAGTGCTATTTACTGTAATCAACAGTTCCTTGGTGAGGGAATCGTAAGCGGCTGTCGGCGCACCTGTGGTGACGGTGGAGCTGGATGCAACCTTCACTGAGACACCGTTGTAATCAGCGCCGTTGGTTGCAGCGGTGATCGTGATCTTATCGCTGGCTGTGGTCGCTGTGACGGCGGCGTCGGCTCCCGAACCATCGACTGCTCCGGCGGTCACCACGGATGCGGTGAAGCCAGAGATCGCTGAGTTCGAGGCGGTAAGCGTATTGAGTGCAGCGGCAACGTTTGCAGCGGTGGTGGCTGCAGTGTCATTGATGCTGACATTGATGGTTTTGGTACCGGCTGTGTAGGTGGCCGTTTCTGAGCCTACCGCAGTTGCAGACGAAGCAGTGAAGTTCACTGTGTAGCCTTCGAAATTGGTGTTTGCATCGTTTGCTGTCAGCTTGATTTCCGAAGCAGCGAAGGTCAAAACGGCTTCTGGAGCAAACTTCAAATCGGTCGTTGCTGCTGCGGCTGCAGTGAACGCATCGCTCGCTACAGAAATGGAACCTTTAGTAGCAGCCGCCGAGATATTCACGTCCACTGCAACAGCCCCGGTGGAACCTAAGTTGGCGGAGTCGATGCGCAAATCGGAAACTGTATTCACGCTGCCGATATTGGTGGTGAAGTCGAGCGATCCGTCGAGCAATCGTCGGCCTTGGAACGTGGTGGTTTGGGAGATTCGATTGATCGCTTCGAGCGAGCTGTCCACTTGCAATTGATTTGCAGCGATTTCGCTTTCGCTCAAAGCACCGTTGTTTGCCGCTTCGACAACCAAGCCTCGAACGTCGTTGAGCAGCGAGCTCACTTGTCCTAACGCTGAGTCCGCTGTTCCAATGATTTGGTTGGCGCGTTGGGTGTTGCTAAGGGCTTTGTTGATGCTGGTGATGTCGCTTCGCAGCGATTCGCTGGCGATCAAGCCTGCTGGGTCGTCCTTACCACTATTGATTCTCAAGCCGGTGCTCAAGCGAGTGAGGGACGTTTGCAGGTCGCTGTTCGTGCGTTGAAGACGATTCTGTGCCGTAAGCGAACTGACGTTTGTATTTACTCTTGTCATTGCGAAAAACTCCCGAATGGATTGGTTGAAATCACCCTAAATGTTGATCAGGATGTGGCGTATGGAGTCGCCTGTGTAAGTCCTAAGTTGAAACACTTTGCATTTCATCCGAAAACCCACACGCTACCCTGCTGAACGGCATAAGGGTTTGCTAGTGGCTGTGTCGGGAGTCTGATCAGGTCCTCTCAATCACACGGACTAGCAACAGTAGCATCGGAAAACGTGTGCGAAGGATTCAGGCGTCTTTAAAAGCAATTGATTTATTGTTGATATTCACGATGCTTGTTGGGCGCCTCGAGCACAATTGATACAATCGGAACGATTTCGCTATTGATTAAAGTTTTCCACATGTGAGCGACCGCATTTCAATGTTGCCGAAAATGGATCCGTCCCATGTTATGGCTAAGGTTCACGCGCGGTAGGGCGCGAGCCCTCCGGTGTCGCGGTTGAGATGGCAGAGGTGCTCTACAGGTCCTGACCGGACGGCTTGCGCCGTTCCGCTACTGTGAGTGCCATTTGGGTAGCACCATGGGATTTGCTGTGCCTAGCAACTAGACTTTACCGGCGCGTGGAATAACCATCGCCAAGCGTGATACCGTGATACAAGTCGCGAATTAAAGCAATGCAACTTCAAACTTTGATTACCAGCCCGCACAACGAGTCCTTCAAGGCGGCGCTTCGATTGCATCAAGCATCGGAAAGAAGGGATCGGCGATTGTTCCTAATCGAGGGGCCTCACTTGGTGGAAGAAGCGATCGCGACGGGGTGGCCGCTCGAATCGATTTGGTATGAGGAGTCGTGGGGCGACGAAAATCGCGACTTCCTCGGCCAACTCGTATCGAATCCCAGCCAAGGCGCGGGGCTGCTGCAACCGGCGACGAACGAATTGTTGCGCCGTCTTTCCACCACCAATTCCAGGACGCGTGTTGTTGGAATTGCCGTCCATTCTCAAAGCTTACAGATCCCCAGTCGGCCCATCTCGCTGGGATTGGTCGTGGAATCGCTGCAGGATCCCGGCAACCTGGGTTCGATGATTCGAATCGCTGCTGCGGCCGGAGCGGGACAAATAGTAATCAGTCCGGACAGTGTGTCACCGACCAATCCCAAGGTCCTTCGCGCCACGGCAGGCCAGTGGTTTCGAAGCCCACCTTTGATTACGGATCTGCCAAGCTTTTTGAGACAGCAGTCCGCTCTGTCGGTACAAATCCTGGCCGCGACAGTCGATGGAGCTTCGTTTTGGGAACAGGATTTGACACGCCCAACGCTATTCTTGCTGGGCAATGAGGGGAATGGTCTCTCTTCTGAAATCCGCACTTTGGCCACTGGAAGCATTTCGGTTCCGATGGCAAAAGGGGTCGAGTCCCTCAACGTTTCTATCACTGCCGCGTTGCTACTCTATGAAGCGGAGCGGCAGCGTTTGCGCGATGGTCGATGCTAAGGCGAGCGGCAGGATCGAGACTAGCTTAGGATGGGACCCGTGTCCCGACCATTTGTTCGTTCGGGACAATGGTCCCAATCTATGGCCGGTCTACGAACCCGTTTGCGAAGACTAGATCTCCGACAATCGTCTCGTCGAATCCCCGAACCGATCGGTCTCGATGCCGTAGTGATTGAGCATGCTGACGTAAAGATTTGCCATGGGTTGCGAATCCACCTTGAGATATCGTCCCGTCTTGATTTCTCCCCCGGCATGGCCCGCGAGGATCACTGGCAGATTGGCATGCGTATGTTTATTGCCGTCCGCAATCGCTCCTCCGTAAACAATCATCGAGTTGTGTAGCAACGAGGTGCCGTCGACATCTTTGGTGCTTTCCATTCTCTCCAGGAACCGAGCAAATCGATTGATATAGAATTGATCGATCGCTGCCACTTTTTTGGCGAGATCGTTTTCGCGTTGATGATGGGTCAAGTAATGATGTCCCTCGCGGATTCCGATTTGAGGGAAAATGCGATTGCTACCGTCGTAGGCTAGCAACAGGGTAGCAATGCGTGTGGTGTCTGTTTGGAAAGCGATGAGTAGCATGTCATACATGAGGTCCATGTACTGGGCAAAGTCACTTGGGATTCCTGGGGGTGTGGATCGGTCCACTTCGGGGATCTCTTGATGGGATTCCGCGGATTTCAGTCTTAGTTCCAGATCTCGGACCACCGTCAAATACTCATCAAATTTTTGACGATCGTTGGCGGCAAGACCGCGATGCAAATCGGAGGCTTCTTCTAGAACGAAATCGAGCACGCTGCGCTCGGTCTGTTGTCGCAGGGCAAAGTTCTTTCGTCGTTCGGAGCGATCGCCATTGCCAAACAGGCGTTCGAAAGCGAGTCGCGGATTGGCTTCGGGGGTAACAGGAGTTGACGCCGAACTCCATGCGAGGTTGTACTGGTAGGCACAGGCATAGCCCGAATCGCAGCTTCCGGAATTTCGAATCAAGTCCGAAGAAAGTTCGAGCGAAGGAAATCGCGTGAGCTTGCCTGCCGCTTGGGCGGCGACTTGATCTACCGAGATACCGACATGGATATCACTACCTGCAGTCTTGCGAGCGCGTGCGCCGGTAAGGAACGTCGCACTTGCGCGGGCGTGATCGCCTGCGCCATCGCGTCCCGCCGTTGCATTCTCGTGATCGAGTCCACCGATGACTTGGAAATGAGATTTCAACGACTCCAGTGGCTTCATCGTTTCGTTTAGTTCAAACGCGTCGGTTGGAAACCAATGGTCTTGCTGTACGCCATTGGGAATGGACATGAACGCCATCCGCAGCGGAGCGCCGGTTGCTGTCGTCGCCATACCCGGCGCGGCGGTCGCGGTCGCACCCAATGCCGAGCGGGGTTGCATGGAAAGGAATGCGGGCAAAGCAATGGAGACTCCGGTCCCGGTTAGGAAACGACGGCGGTTGATTGCAGGTGTCTTCATAGTGAGGGCTTCTTATTCAAAAAAAATCGGGAGGGTATTTCGTTTAACGATTGGCTTTTGTCAAAGTTGGAGTGGGGGTGTTGGGTGGGATGGCTGCCCGCGAATCGCGTATATCGGCGTTGGATCGAATCTTTTGGAACGGAGCGGACGCGATCACACCGTCAATCAGTTCGCTAAAGCGACCATCGTTTTTTTGTAAGCGTTCGACAATGATGTCGACGGTATGCTCATCCGACGACTCCAGTCCACGCCCAACGGCAAAGGTGAGAAGCTTCTGTGTCACGCAACGATAGAAATCTTCCGCATGATTCTGACGAAGGATTTTCTTAAGTTCTCGGACATCGGAAAACGCTTCACCCGTAATGAGTGTTCCTGAGGCATCGATGGCCTTGCCCTTTTCATCGGCTCGCCAAGCGCCCAGCGCATTAAAATTTTCCAGGGCCAACCCGAGGGGATCCATTCTTGCATGGCAGGACGCGCAGAGAGCCGATTCGCGGTGGACAGCCAGCAGTTCACGAAGAGTTGGCTCATCATCTGCAAACTTTCCACCCGAGGCTTCTAACTCCGGCACGTTGGGCGGGGCGGGTGGGCTCGGTGTGCCGAGAATGTTGTCTAGGATGAACAGCCCTCTTTTTACTGGACTGGTTCGTGTTGGGTTGGATGTTAGCAAGAGGATCGAGGCATGGCTCAAGACTCCACCGCGGACGCTGTCGGGTGGCAGCATCACTCGCTGCATGTCACGTCCCTTTACGTCTGGGATACCGTAGTGCTTGGCGAGTTTCTCGTTGACGAATGTGTAGTTGCAATCCAGCAAGTCCAGCAGGCTAAGATTTTCTTGCGCAATATACTCGACGCTCAGTTCGGTTTCGCGGCGCATCGAGCGTTTCAACTCATCGTCAAATTGATCCGAAATGGCACGCAGCTCTCGCACGCGATCGCGAACCTTTTGCTCGTCCGGGGGCAAATCGCGGCGCATCCCGCGTCCACGCACGGTGCGAAATTTCTCCAGCAACTCTTCCCATTCTTTTTGAAATCCTAGCACCGCGAGCGGGTCGACCGAGACAGAGGTCACATCGCGAGCTCTCAGCCACTGGCCGACGAAATTGCGGATGAATTCCTTTGCCCTACCATCCTTCAACATTCGAGTGATTTGAGAGGAAAGGTTTGCCCGCAACTGTCCTTTTTCGGCCAATCGAAAGAGCTCATCGTCTGGCATGGTCGACCATAAGAAGTAGGAGAGTCGCGAAGCCAGCGCGATTTCATCCACGTCTGAAAACCGTTTGGTGCTGTCGCTCTCTGCAGCGGATTCCATTCGAAAGAGGAATTTGGGCGAGGCCAGAACGGCGATCATGGCTTGCCCAATGCCGTATTCAAAAGTGGCACCAGGAAGGTGCGCCGATTGTTCGGCGATCGCGACCAAACGGTCCAGCGTCGTTTTCTTGACAGGGCTGCGGAACGCCAGCGTTGCAAAGTTGCGAACGATCTCTTCGGTGTAGGCGCGGCGCGTTTCGGCG
>JANODW010000237.1:0-19372 GCA_031412875.1 Pirellula sp.
CCACCTGCCCATCGACGATGAGGTTGATGCAGGTCTCCTCTGCCCATCCACCCCCTCCGATTAGGAAGGTAATATAGTTACGTTCAAGTTGGAACGGCGGGGACGTGAGACGACCGGTTGCATCGTCTCCACCACGGAACGAATTGACGAGTCCCTTGCCGGCGTAGCCCTCAACCGGCATTTGACCGGGAAAAGTGCCATGCGCAGGAGCGGATCCAAAAGCATCCCCTTGCGATCTCCAAGCTCCATAGTTTTGACCCTCGAAATCCGCGATTACCAAATCCTCGAAACCGCACGCGCGCAGCGCGAGTGAGCACCAAACCATTAAGCACAGCGTGTTTGATAGAAACAGAACGATAGCAGGACGGCATTTCATAGAATATCTTTCAACGAGGAGGGAGGTGCCGCAGCCTACTATCCCATAAAACCCCGAAAAAATCGAGATCGGCAAGAAAAGCGGGACATTTTGAAACACAGAGGAACAGAGATCACAGAGGGACAGAGATTACAGCGGAGAGTGCCGTCTGTTTTTCTTTGTGCCCTCCGCGCCTCTGTGTTTCAGGCTTATGTCAACCGGCCACTGCGGTTCAAAAGAGAGGCTTTCGGGACAGCAAAAGTTGCAGTGTCGCTTTCGGCAAAAGCGACCTACGTCTAACCGAGTCGCTCCGCTTTCCAGGTTGTCGATCGCCGAATCAACTAGGTCATCGTGGCGACTTGAATGGGTGTACCGCTGCTGGCACCGCTGGTGGTGATGACAGCGGTCAAGCTACCGGTGCTCACCGGCCTGGTGGAGAACGTGACCGTCAGCGCCGTCGCGGTAGCAGACGTCACCGTACCCACAGCACCATTATTGAAGACAACTGTATTGCTGCCCGCGGTGGTGCTGAATCCAAACCCATTGATCACCATCGTGGTCGCCGTACGAGCTTGGTTGGTGGTGTTGGCCGTGACCACGGGTTTGACCGCTGCGACTTGAACTGCCGCGCCGCTACCAAGCGAATTGGTTGTCACCACGGCCGTCAAGTTGCCGGCCGTTGGTCTTGTGGAAAGGGTTACTGTGAGCGAAGTGGCTGTGGCTGCAGTCACGGTTCCCACCGCTCCGTTATTAAACACCACCACGTTGTTCGCTGCGGTAGTGCTGAATCCGGTACCCGAGATGGTTAGAGTGGTCGAGTTTGCTCCTACGCTTGAAGTGTTGACCGTGACGACCGGTAGGAGAGTAGCAATTTGGACATTAGCTCCGCTGCTCACTCCATCGGTAGTCACCGACGCCCTCAAAATTCCGGCGCTGGGTCGGGTTGTGAACGAGACCGTGAGCGAAGTTGCGGTTGCGGCCGTCACCGTTCCGACAGCACCATTGTTGAACACCACGACGTTGTTTGCTGCGGTGGTGCTAAAACCAAAGCCAGCAATCTGCATGGTCGCGGTGGCCGCAGTGATGGTTGTTGTTGCGGATGTCACCACAGGGGATACAGTCGCAACTTGAACGGCGCTACCGCTGGAAACCAAGTTGCTTGTCACGATAGCAGTCAAGTTTCCTAGCGAAGTTGGCTTGGTCGCAAACGTAACCGTGATGGCGGTTGCAGTCGCAGCGGTAACGGTTCCGACTGCACCGTTGGTGAATACCACCGTGTTCTTGCTGGCTGTCGGATCGAAGCCGAAGCCATTGATCACGATAGTTCCCGCGTTGATCGCAAGAGTGGACGTACTCAAGGTAACGGAGGGGATCACCGTTGCGACTTGAACAGCCGTTCCGCTGTTCACGCTATTCACCGTTACGATTGCGGTCAAGTTTCCAACGGTCGGCCGTGTCGAGAGGGTCACGGTGAGCTGCGTGGAGGTCGCGGCGGTTACTGCCCCGACGGCTCCGTTGCTAAAGACCACCGTATTGCGATTGGCCGTCGTTTCGAAACCTGTTCCTGAGATCGTCAGGGTCGTAGAACCGGCAGCAAAATTGGCGGTGGCTGCAGTCACGGTCGGTGCGAGGGTTGCGACTTGTGCCGCCGTACCGGTGCTCGCTCCGTTGACAGTTACGACAGCCGTCAAGTTGCCCGTGCTCGGCTTTACCAAAAAGTTAATCGTAAGCGCCGTTGCGGTTGCCGAGGAAACCGTTCCCACCGCACCATTATTAAAGGTGACGGTGTTGTTCGCAGCGGTGGTGTCAAAACCAAATCCATTGATGGTCATGGTAGTGGCCGATAGCGCGAGGCTTGAGGTACTGGCCGTTACAAATGGCCGAACGATGCCAATTTGCACCGCATCGCCGCTGCTCATGGAGTTCGTCGTGACAACCGCAGTCAAATTCCCTAGCGTTGGTTTGGTCGAGAATGTGACCGTTAGCAAAGTAGCGGTGGCCGTAGTCACTGTTCCAACGGCGCCGTTGCTGAATGCGACAGAGTTGTTGGCTGCGGTCGTATCAAAGCCAGTACCAGCGATGGTGATCGTACTCAAGTTGAGGGTTTGTATGGCCGTGCTGCTGGTCACCGTGGGAACGATGGAGGCGACGGAAACAGCCGTTCCGCTATTGATCAAATTAGAGACCACGGACGCGGTTAGCGTACCAGCGGCGCGGGGCCTGGTCGTCAAGTTTACCGTTAGGGTAGTGGCGGTTGCTGCAGTGACGGTTCCGACAGCACCATTGTTGAAGGTGACTGTATTTTTGTTGGCAGTCGGATCGAATCCGAAGCCATTGATGGTGATCGACGTAGCGGTTTGCAGTTGGCTGGCAGTGCTACTGGTCACAACAGGCAATACGTTGGCGACCTGCGTTGCGGTCCCGCTATTGACGCCGTTGGTCGTAACCAGTGCGGTTAAAACGCCAACGGTTGGCCTTGTCGAATACGTAACCGTGAGGGCAGTCGCAGTCGCCGCGGTCACAGTACCAACAGCGCCGTTGCTAAACGTAACCGTGTTGTTGGAGGGGGTTGTACTGAAACCTTCGCCATTGATGGTAATCGTAGCGGCGTTGGCACCCACATTGCTGGTTGCGGTGGTGACGACAGGCCTGACCGCGGCAACTTGGACCGCTGCACCGCTGGAGTTCGACGAGGTTGTAACCACAGCAGTCAAATTGGCGACCGAGGTGGGTTTGGTACCGAAGTTGACCGTCAGTGTCGTTCCGGTTGCCGATGCGACGGTTCCCGTTGCGCCGTTGTTGAAGACGACCGTGTTGTTGCCTGCAACGGAATCAAAAGCGAATCCACTGATGACGATGCTGCTCGCGTTGATCGCCAGAGGAGTGGTATTGACCGTAACCGATGGAACAACACGAGCGACTTGCACGCCACTGCCGCTGACCTTGGTATTGGTGGTGACCACCGCGGTCATGCTGCCTACGCTTGTGGGTTTTGTTCCAATGGTCACTGTCAGTGTCGTGAGAGTGGCGGACGCGATGGTTCCGACAGCGCCATTGCTCAGGGTCACGCGGTTGTTTGCGGCTGTCGGGTCAAAGCCGAAACCGTTGATGGTGAGGGTGGTTGCCCCGGCCGAATGGCTGGCAGTGCTACTGGTAACGACCGGTGTGATGGACGAGATCAGAACCCCGGTGGTCCCGCTTGGAACCCCCCCGGTGATTACGATCGCGGTCAAGTTGCCAGCCCGCGGTTTGGTCGAGAAGGTTACGGTTAGGGAAGTTGCGGTCGCCGACGTGACGGCGCCGACTGCGCCGTTATTAAACGTGACAATATTGTTGGCTGCCGTCGTACTAAAGTTTGTGCCTGTGATAGTAATGGTGGCCGCATCCGCGGCTTGCGTTGCCGTGGTGCTGGTCGTTACCGTCGGCGCTGTGATAGCCGTCACGACGGTGGCAACTTGGACGGCTGCACCACTGGATACTGTGTTGGAGGTAACGATAGCGGTCAAGTTGCCAGCGGCTGTTGGTTTGGTAGTCAAGTTGATCGTCAGCATCGTCGGGGAAGCGGCGGTTACGGACCCCACGGCTCCGCCGCTCAGAGCGACGGAGTTGCTCGCATTGACCGGGCCAAAGCCGAACCCTCTGATAACCAGCACGGAACCATTGACACCGAGGCTTGCTGTGCTGCTGGTCACGACGGGAACGATCGCCGCGACTTGTACGGCGGTGGTACCGCTTGCGGTTCCGTTGGTGGTCACGACGGCCGTGAGAGATCCGGCACTTGGCTTTGTCGTGAAGGTGACGGTGAGCGACGTGGCTGTTGCAGCGCTGACGATGCCGGCAGCTCCGTTATTGAACGTGACGGTATTGTTGCTCGCGGTGGTGCTAAAGCCAGAACCGGCAATCGTGAGCGTCGCCACGTTGGCCAGGGTGCTGGTGGTGCTGGATGTGATCACAGGAGTGAGCGTGGCTACTTGGACTGCCGAAGCGCTGCTGACTCCGCCGCGTGTAACGATCGCGGTCAGAGGGCCTGCCGAAGGGGCGGTCGAAAAGGTAACTGTCAGCGCGGTCGCAGTCGCGAGCGTGACCGTCCCGGCGGCACCGTTGTTGAACACCACGGTATTGTTGCCGGCCGTTGTATCGAAGCCAAAACCGTTGATGACTACGGTGGTCGCAGTCAGCGACAAGCTCGCCGTACTGCTGGTCACCACCGGCAACACGCGTGCGACCTGAACAGACGTGCCACTTGCAATCGAATTGGTAGTGACGGCAGCGGTCAAGTTTCCAAGGGAGGTTGGAAGGGTAGTGAGATTGACGGTCAACGTGGTCGCAGTAGCGGCGGTTACCGTTCCCACCGCGCCCAAATTGAACGCGACAGTGTTGTTTGCAGCGGTGGTATCAAAGCCGAAGCCACTGATGGTCAAGGCAGTTGCATTGGCACCTCGGTTGGCGGTGTTAACCGTGACGAGAGGCTTGATGGTAGCGACTTGAACCGGCGAGCCCGTGCTGACGCCGTTGATTGCAATCGCGGCCGTCAGGTTCCCGGCTTTGGGTCTGTTGGCGAAAGCAACGGTGAGCATGGTGGATGTTGCTGCGGTTACCGTGCCGGTAGCGCCGTTGCTGAACGTGATAATGTTATTCGCAGCGGTTGAATCAAAACCGAATCCATTGATGGTTATGGAGGACTCGTCCGCCCCCTTGCTAGCGGTAGAACTGGTAATCACACCGACCGCGTTGGCAATGGGAACCGATGTTCCACTGGACTGCGAATTGGTCGTGACCACGGCACGCAGAGTGCCAACCGCGGTAGGCTTGACTGCGAACGTAACGGTTAGGCTTGTCGCCGTGGCTGACGTCACGCTTCCCGAAGCTCCGTTGTTAAAGGTAACGGTATTGCGGGACGGGGTCGTGTCAAAGCCGAATCCATTGATCACTACGGTCGATGCGTTGATGTTGAGGCTCGTCGTGGCGCTCGTGACCACCGGAGTCACCGAAGCGATCTGAACGGGAGTACCGCTGGAGACCGAGTTGGAGGTGACAACCGCCGTCAGATTGCCGACCGAGGTTGGTTTGGTGGTGAAGGTTACCAAAAGCGAGGTAGCGGTAGCGGTCGTGACGGTGCCTGCTGCGCCGTTGCTAAAGACCACCGTGTTGTTCGCTGCGGTTGGGCTAAAGCCAAAGCCGTTGATGGTTATCGTCGAGGCATCGATCGGGGCGATGGTCGTAGAGCTCGTGACCGTTGGATTGACGGTCGCTACCTGGACAGCCGTTCCGTTGCTCGCACCATTGGTTGTAACCACCGCGGTCAAGCTACCTGCCGAGACAGGCTTGGTATAGAACGTCACGGTGATAGACGTGGTCGTAGCCGAGGTGACGGTACCGACAGCCCCATTGTTGAACACGACGGAATTATTGGCTGCCGTGGAATCGAATCCGGAACCATTGATAGTAAGCGTGACCGCATTGGCGGCTTGTCTGAACGCGGAGTTGGGACTTGCAACGGGAACGATCGTTGCCACTTGAATCGGTGTAGGATTGCTAACACCATTGGATGTGACCGTGGCCGTCAGGCTCCCGCCGACACTCGGTTTGGTGGTAAAGGAAACGGTGATCGATGTCGGGCTAGCCGAAGTCACGACACCGGCTGCATTGCTATTAAAGACAACTGTATTTCGCGAAGGCGTACTGTCGAAGCCAAAGCCTGCAATCGTGATCGTCGATGCATCGGCAGCCAAATTGGTGGTGCTCACCGTAGGCAGCGGCGTGACCGTGGCCACTTGCAATGCCGAACCGCTGCTTTGACTGTTCGTTGTCACGACTGCAGTCAAGCTACCTGCAGAGGTTGGCTTGGTGCCGAGAGTGACGGTCAGGGCAGTCGCGGTTGCTGTGGTGACGGTCCCAACAGCACCGTTGTCGAACGCGACAGTGTTGTTGCCTGCAGTGGTGCTAAAGCCAAAACCGTTGATGGTCAGCGTGGAAGCGGTGGCAGATAGGCTAGCCGTGCTGCTGGTTACTACCGGCTTCACACTTGCGACTTGAACGGCAGGGCTGCTCGCGATGCTGTTCGTGGTGACGATGGCGGTCAAGCTTCCCGCTGCCGCAGGTTTGGTAGAGAAGGTTACGGTCAATCGGGTAGTGGAAGCCGACGAGACGGTTCCGACAGCTCCATTGTTAAACACGACGGTGTTGTTTGCTGCCGTGGCGGAGAATCCAAACCCATCGATGATGACCGAGGTCGCATTGGCTGCCAAGCTATCGGTGTTGGCAGTAACGGCAGGGACTACATTGGCAACTTGGATGGCCGCTCCGCTGGCTTGTCCATTGGTCGTCACGGTTGCGGTCAGTACACCGACCGCTGTTGGACTCGTTGTGAAGGTTGCAGTGAGCGTGGTCGCGGTTGAGGCCGTGACCGTACCGACGGCACCGTTATTAAATACAACCGCGTTTTCAGACGCGACGCTGCTGAACCCTACCCCGTTGATGACCAGAGTCGTTGCATTCGCGGCTAGGCCAGTGTCGTTCAAAGTGACGACCGGTTTGACCGATGCTACTTGAACGGGTGCCCCGCTGCTTGCCGAGTTGGTGGTGACAACGGCCGTCAATGTGCCAGCGTTGGCAGGCAGGGTCGTGAAGGTCACGGTCAAGGCCGTGGAGGTTGCTGCGGTCACGGTGCCGACCGCACCCTCATTGAAGGCAACGGTGTTGTTGGCAACCGTTGTGTCGAAGCCACTGCCGTTGATCACCAATTCGGTGGCTGACGCGCCCAGGTCAGCAGTGCTGCTGGTCACGATGGGTGCGAGAACGGCAACCTGTACCGCCGACCCACTGCTGAGGCTATTCGTCGTAACAATCGCATTCATGTTTCCCGCGGCCGTCGGTGGAGTCGACAGAGTGACCGTCAAACTCGTTTCCGTTGCCGCGGAGACGGTACCGACTGCGCCGTTGTCGAACGCGACGGTGTTGTTGGCGATAGTAGTGTCAAAGCCCAGGCCGTTGATAGTCAGAGAAGTCGCATCGACTCCCAAACGGTAAGCGCCATTAGCAAGCACCAATGGAGTGACGGAAGCGATTTGCACTGCTGAAGCGCTAATGCCATTGGACGTCACGGCTGCGGTTAGGCTGCCCGCCGTTTTGGGCTTCTTTGAAAAGGTCACCGTCAAGGCGTTCGGTGTTGCGCTGGTCACGGTACCAACAGCACCGTTGTTTAGGACCACGGTATTGTTGCCCGGTGTTCCATCGAAGCCGAAGCCATCGATGGTCACGGTGTTCGCGTTGGGTGCAAGTTCCGCGGTACTGCTCGTAACCACGTGGGCAATCGATGCAACTTGAGTGGCTGCTCCGCTGGCGACTCCGTTGGAGGTAACGACTGCGGTCAAGCTCCCTGCCGAGGTGGGATTGGTCGTAAAGGTCACGGTCAGTACATTGGGCGTGGCTGCTGTAACAACGCCGACAGCCCCGTTGTTGAATGCGACGGTATTGTTAGATCCGGTGGGATCGAATCCAAACCCGTTGATAGTGAGAGTGGAGGCGTTGGCTCCGAGGTTGCTCGTGCTGCTGGTAACGATGGGGCGAACGGTTGCCACCTGAATTGTGGCGCCGCTGCTAATACTGTTGGTCGTAACGGTTGCCTTCAAATTCCCGGCGGTCGGTCGTGTCGATAAATTGATTGTGAGAGCCGTTGCGGTCGCAGAGCTAACCGTCCCTACCGCCCCCGAATCAAAAACGACGGTATTGTTTGCAGCAGTGGTGTCAAATCCCACTCCCACGACGGTGACGGTATTCGAGTTGGCGGATAAAATCGATCCCGAGTTCAACAACACGACTGGGGCGACGGACACAATCGGGACCAGGGATCCGCTCGAATGGGTGTTCGTCGTAACGGTGGCTCGAAGCAACCCCGCCGTCGTTGGCCTCGTCGTAAATGTGACGGTTAACGAAGTTGTCGTAGCAGCCGACACGGTACCAACCGCCCCATTGTCAAGCGTCACTGAGTTGTTGGCAGCCGTCGCGTCGAATCCATATCCCAATACGGTAACCGTCGTCGCATTGGCAGCGATGCTGCTGATCGTATTGGAAGTCACCAATGGCTTGATCGTGGCGACTTGGACAGCCGTCCCACTGGTGAGCGAGTCGGTGGTGACCACCGCCGTCAAACTGCCAACAATTGTTGGGCTCGTCGAAAAGGTGATGGTCAGCGAGGTTGGCGTCGCGGCCGTTACTGTGCCGACCGCACCATTATTGAATGCTACGGTATTGTCGCCAGCGGTCGTATCAAAACCAAAGCCATCAATGGTCAACGTAGTTGCGTTGGCCGAGAGACTGGCTGTCAACACCGTCACGACCGGCGTGATGGTTGCCACCTGAACTTCCGACCCGTTGATAGCTCCATTGGATACGACGACGGCAGACAATGGGCCGGCCGAAGTCGGCGTGGTGGACAATGTCACCGACAATTGCGTTGCAGTGGCAGCCGTCACCGTACCGATCGCGCCGTTATTGAACGTGACCAGATTGTTAGCGGCGGTAACATCGAATCCAAAGCCATCGATCGTCAGGCTAGTCGCATTGGCGGCTAGTGAATTGCTGGTGGTGCTTGTAATGACTGGGATCACCGACGCAAACTGAACGGCGGAACCGCTCCCCAAGGAATTGCTAGTGACAACCGCAGTGAGACTCCCTGCCGAGGTGGGCTTGGTGGTCAACGAAACGGTCAACAACGTATTGGTCGCCGTGGTCACGGTGCCCACTGCATTGTTGTTGAACACGACGGTGTTGTTGGCAGCGGTGGTATCAAAACCGAAGCCGGCGATGGTGAGGCTGGCTGCGTCGGCCGCCAAACTGGTGATGCCGCTCGTCACCACAGGGATGACCGTGGCGACCTGAGCGGCCGTGCCACTGTTGGAACTATTGGTCGTGACGACCGCCGTCAAACTGCCCGCCGCTGCCGGCTTGGTCGAAAACGTGACCGTCAGCGATGTCGGTGTAGCAGCCGTCACAGTCCCCGCCGCGCCATTGTTTAAGGCTACCGAGTTATTCGCGAGAACCGGACTAAAGCCAAAGCCTGCGATAGTGAGGCTGGATGCACTCGCTGCCAGGTTGGAAGTGCTGGCAGTCACGACAGGCGTCACGGTTGCGACTTGTACAGCCGCGCCCGTGCTCACGCTATTGGTCGTGACGACCGCAGTCAAACTTCCTGCAGTAGCGGGCTTGACGGAAAACGTGACCGTCAGAGCCGTGGCTGTCGCAGCAGAGACAGAACCCACAGCGCCGTTGTTGAAGACGACCGTGTTGTTCGCATTGGTGGTGTCAAATCCAAAGCCGTTGATGGTCACCGAGGTGGCATCGGCAGCCAAATTGGTTGTGCTGCTGGTGATGGTGGGTGTCACCGTCGCTACTTGAACCTGCGAGCCACTGCTGGCGCTGTTCGTAGTCACGGCTGCGGTGAGGCTGCCGGCCGTTGTCGGATTCGTGGAAAAAGTCACAGACAGGGTCGTCGCCGTGGCTGTCGAAACGGTTCCTGCGGCCCCGTTATTGAATGCCAGGACGTTGTTGGCGGCCGTCGTGTCGAAACCAAATCCGTTGATCGTCAAAGTCGTCGTGTTGGCCGACAAACTCACGGTTCGGCTAGTGATGACGGGCGTTACGGTAGCGATCTGTACCGCGGTCCCGCTGCTTACGCTGCTCGTTGTCACAACCGCCGTCAAGCTGCCTGCGGTAGCGGGTTTTGTCGAGAACGTCACCGTGAGTGCGGTTGACGTCGCAGCGGTGACTGTCCCTGCGGCGCTATTATTGAAAACGACTGTGTTGTTGCCCGCGATCGTATCGAAACCAAAACCGTTGATGGTTACTGTCGAAGCGTTGGCCGCTAAGCCCGACGTTGCACTCGTAACAACTGGCTTTACCGAAGCTACTTGAACGGGGCCAGTGGTGCTAACACTATTGGTAGTAACGATAGCCGTCAAGCTACCCGCGATCCTGGGTGAGGTCGAGAACGAGACCGTGAGTTGAGTGGCGGTTGCAATCGTCACTGTCCCGACAGCTTTGCCATCAAAGTCGACAGTGTTGTTTGCAGCGGTTGTGCTGAAACCGAAACCTGCAATCGTCATCGTCGTTGCATCCGCGTCCAATGACGCCGTGCTGCTGGTCACTACCGGAACGACCTTCGCCACTTGGACGTTCGCTGTGCTTGCAACACTGTTCGTGGTCACCGTTGCTGTCAATGGGCCTGCAGCAGTGGGGCCAGTCGTCAGGCTCACCGTCAAAAGCGTACCGGTAGCGTTGGTCACCGTCCCGACAGCGCCATTATTGAAAGCCACGGTATTGTTGGCCACCGTGGTGTCGAACCCGGAGCCGGCGATTGTCATCGTGGTCGCATTGGCGGCCAGATTGGCAGTGCTCGCAGTAATCACCGGAACTACAGTCGCCACCTGAACGGCCGATCCGCTGTTCTCCGTGGTGGTGGCCACGACCGCCGTGAGCACGCCCGCCTCGATGGGAGGAGTAGAGAACTCCACAGTCAACTGAGTGTCCGTTGCCGACGTGACCGTTCCCGCAGCGCCGTTATTGAGCGACACCGTATTGTTCGAAACGATCGGATCAAATCCCGACCCCGTGATCACGATCGCCGGCACATCAGGAAAAATGCTGGTGGTTGCCAAATTGACTACCACCGCCAGCAAATCACGTTCCTCTAGGGATTCAAAGGGAACACGCCTAGCAACCTTGGTGCGTTTGCGTTCTTTGCGGCGTTGCGGTTCTCGAGTTCCATTAATCCAAGAAAAGACATTAACGCGAGTCCAAAAGGAAGGGTTTTTCGACATGCAATCACTCGGAAATACGGAAGTGTGGAGACTATCATGGCGCGTATCGTCCACACTTGAGCAAGTTGTTCATAAGAATTGGAAATTAGAAAAACTGCCCTCGAAAACATTTCAGATCATTCCCGTTTGAACGAAAGTAACGCTAGCAAACCCCCCAAAGCGCAAATCCCCCGATGGGAGGCGGAAACGGACGAGACAAAGGTCCCCTGTTACGTTTGTATTAATCCTGGCGTTCGCCTAAACAAATACTGGGTTTCATGCCATAATGTGGGTCCTTCTCCGACCCTGTGCCATGAATTCCGCAATAGCCGTTGGCCATCCTAACCCGATTTGATCCATGAAAAAGTTACTCGCGATTTTGGTGTCTGTTTCTCTTCTTGCCGGTTGGCTGGTTTTCCGCGGAGGCTATCCAGGCGACGCGATTGCATCGGAAAACGTGGATCCTTTGGTGAACGCATCCAACGACGTGAATTCGGAAGGGCTGTCCATCGGCTCCAAAATCGACGGATTTAAGCTCACGGACTACGTGGGCAAAGAATGGACGATGCAGGACTTCCCGTCCAAAAAAGCGATTGTGTTTGCATTCGTCGGCACGCAATGCCCACTTGCTAAACTTTATACAGCCAAGCTCGTCGATTTGGAGCGTCGGTATCGCGACCGGGGAGTGGCATTCGTCGCAATCGATTCGAACGTGCAAGATAGTCTCTCTGAGATGGCATCGCATGCGCGCAAGTTTACGATGGAGTTCGCGTTTCTGAAGGATCCATCGCAGGAGTTAGCGGATCGCGTGGGCGCAACGCGAACCCCCGAAGTCTGCGTGGTCGATGGTGAAAACAGCATCCGATACCGCGGCAGGATCGACGATCAATTTGGGATCGGCTACACGAAAGACAAGTCGACCAAGAATGAGTTGGTGGATGCACTCGAAGCGATCCTTGCCGGCCGCGAGGTGGCAACCCCTTCCGTGGCCGCATCGGGGTGCTTGATCGGTCGCGGCCCGCGAGACAGTGTCCCCTCGGAATCGATTACCTATGCCGACCAAGTCAGTCGCATTCTTCAAAACCGTTGCGTCACCTGCCATCGTCCAGGCGACATCGGCCCGATGGACTTGGGGAACTACGACGATGCCTCTGCATGGGCCGACATGATTGTGGAGGTGATGGACGAAGGGCGAATGCCACCTTGGCATGCAAGCGAATCGCATGGCTCGTTTGTAAACGATCGACGCATGCCTGCCTCCGAAATCGAGACGATCAAAAAGTGGGCTCGCAGCGGTGCCGCACGCGGCGACGCAAGCCGAGAGCCCGCACCTCTAAAATTCGTGGAGGGATGGCAGCTCGAACGCCAGCCTGATTTGGTTATCCCAATGCGAGACAAGCCCTATGCGGTTCCGGCCAACGGTGAAGTGCAGTACCAGTACTTTGTGGCCGATCCGAAACTGACCGAAGACACTTGGGTCAATGGAATGGAGATCGTCCCAGGGAACAGGGCGGTGGTCCATCATATCCTGGTCTTCGTTCGAGAAAAGGGAAGTGCCAAACGGGGCTTGAATGGAGAGCGTGGATTTCTTGCTGGGTACGTTCCAGGCACGCGGGTCACATTCATGCCCCAGGGGATGGCAAAGCGGATTCCCGCCAACAGCGAATTGGTGTTCCAAATCCATTACACTCCCAACGGGACGGCGCAAGACGATTTGAGCAAGGTTGGATTTTGGTTCGCCGATGCCAAGACACTGACCCATGAGGTGCACACGACCAGCTCCCTTCAAACGAACTTCCGCATTCCCCCGAAAGACGCGAACTACAAAACGACAGCCATGCAGCCCGATGAGTTGCCCGATTGCGAGCTGCTCTCGATGAGCCCGCACATGCATGTTCGGGGCAAATCGTTCCGCTACACGGCGGTTTATCCCGATGGCGGCAGAGAAATTTTGTTGGATGTTCCCAAGTACGATTTCAATTGGCAAACCGAATACCGATTGAGTGAAAAGAAAAAGATTCCAAACGGAACGAGGATCTTCTGCGAGGCAGCATTCGACAATTCCGCCAACAACCTCAGCAATCCCGATCCCAACGCATGGGTCCAATGGGGTGATCAAACCTACGAAGAGATGATGATCGGATACTTTCACGTGTCGATACCGATCGATCCCAAACTGGGACGGGCTCCCGATCTCAAGAAGGCGGCCGGCACTGCCCGCCCGACGCCCGCACAGGTGTTCGCGATGCTCGATGCGGACAGGGACGGCAAATTGCTCCGGGATGAAGTTCCGAAACAGATGCTTCCCATGTTTGATCGGTTGGACGCAAACAAAGACAAGGTTCTGGAAAAGTTGGAGTTGCCCAAGTAGATGGCCATGCGTGGAGTTTGGAGAATACTCCGCGATGTTTTGGCTCCGCTCGCTTTTAGCAAGACATTGCTCGAAGTATCGTGGATGGCTTTGTTGGTCGGACTTTATAGTTGTTTGCCGGTATGGAAAAAAGAGGCGTCCTCCTTCAGCAATGTTGGAGATATCCCCTCTCAAATCCACGGCGCAATGTCGCTGACGCTGGGCCTTCTGCTGGTGTTTCGCACGAACTCCGCGTACGCGCGCTGGTGGGAAGCGAGAACGCTTTGGGGCAGCTTGGTCAACGCCTGTCGCAATCTCGCCATCAAATTGACCTCCTTCTGTAAGCTCACCTCCAGCGATACCGAGTTCCTTCAAACTCAGATGCGGGAATTCCCACTGGCTTTGATGCGGCATCTGAGAATGGGACCGGTTGTGCCCCTGGGCTCCCGGGCGGACGGCGGTTCCTCGAACATCGATCACGTCCCTGCAATGATTGCCAAAAGTATCTATTCATGGGTAGCCGACAAGAAGAGAGCCGGTCAAATCGATGGCGATGAGATGCGAGTCATCGACGTCGAGCTGGCGAAATTTATGGAGGTGTGTGGCGCTTGCGAGCGGATCGCGAGGACGCCGATTGTGAGATCCTATCGAATCTTCTCGAGGCAATGCATCTTGCTCTTTTTGCTGACGCTGCCATGGGGCATCATCGCAGATTTTGGTTGGTGGACGATTCCGTTAACCACGATTACCGCCTACTTCATGATCGGGATGGAAGTGGTCGCGGAGCACGTCGAAGAGCCCTTTGGCACAGACGAAGACGACCTCGATCTCGAGGGAATATGCCATACCATCGAGCTCTCGTCGAAGGAATTGTTCATTCCTCGCTAGATGCGAGTGCGCTGGGGCATCGGTTCCTATTCCTGCTGCTCTGCTTTGAATAGGAGACCAGCGAGACTATTCTGTGTGTTAGTATTTCGGGATGACTATGTGCGTACTATCCGAGGTTACCAGTCGCGAGCCTTCATGCAGAATCCAACTCCTATTCCCAACGCGACCAGAAGCAGTTCCAACGGGAGTCCACGACGTGGCTCAGACCTCTTGTTTTTTTTGGTGATGGGCGGGGTGTCCGCATGTTTTGTTTTGTTGGTAGTTCTATTGCTTGCCGCAGACGCGATGTTCACTTCTCCCAAGGAATTCTTTGCAGCGCTTTCGAAGCCTGAGATTCGGGCGGCCCTTCGGTTGACGGTCTTGTCGTGTACGGCGTCCGCGATCCTGTCGGTTTGGGTAGGGACGCCACTGGGCTATTTGCTGTCACGGTATTCCTTTCCGGGGCGGTGGCTGATCGACACGTTGGTAGATATCCCATTGGTTTTGCCCCCCTTGGTGGTAGGTTTGAGTTTGCTGATCTTGTTCCATCAACCCCTTTTTGGTTTGCAAGTGGAGAGTTTTTTTCGCGATGGCTTAGGATTCCCTATTACCTACAATTGGCCCGCGGTCGTTCTAGCGCAGTTTTCGGTGGCCTGTGCGTTTTCGGTGCGGACGATGCGAGTCACCTTTGACCAAATGAATCCTCGGGCCGAGGATGTCGCCCGAACACTTGGATGCACCCGAGCCCAAGCGTTTTGGCAGATCGCGATGCCTCAGGCGCGCGGTGGGATCATCGCCGCATTCACTATTGCCTGGGCAAGGTCGTTGGGGGAGTTTGGCCCTATTTTGGTTTTTGCCGGCACCACGCGTATGCGGACCGAAGTGCTATCGACGACCGTTTTCTTGGAGTTGAGCACCGGCAATCTCGACGCTGCGGTAGCGGTCTCACTGTTGATGGTGTTGATTGCGGCCGTCGTGCTGCTGGTACTGCGAGCCTCGGGGGCGGGACTTGCCAAATGATTGAACTTCGCAAAGTCACCGTCAAGAGCGGGGAATTCGTGCTCCATGGAGTTTCTTTTTTAGTCCAGAGGGGTGAGTATGCGGTATTGATGGGAACAACGGGACGAGGCAAGACCACATTGCTTGAGAGTATCTGCGGATTGCGTCCTGCCGTTAAGGGACAGATCCTCATCAATGGGCGCGACGTGACGCGTTGGACGCCCGGCGATCGAGAAATAGGTTATGTGCCTCAGGACTTTGCACTCTTCCCAACGTTAACGGTTCGCGAGCATTTGGAATTCGCGATGCGGCTTCGACGTGTGCCCTCGGCGGCTATCGCGGAACGCACCGATGAGCTTTCGGAAGTCCTCGGAATAGGACATCTTCTAAAAAGGTCGGTGGTCGGGTTGAGCGGGGGCGAGTCGCAACGTGTTGCGTTGGGCCGAGCGCTATCTTTTCGACCAGCGGTGCTCTTGTTGGACGAACCGTTGAGCGCGCTCGATGAGGCCACGCGACATGAAATGCACGCGCTCTTGCTGCGGGTAAAGCAAAGGACCGGGGCGACGACGTTGCATGTCACGCACAACGTCGCAGAGGCGGAAACGTTGGCCGATCGGTCCCTTTGGCTAGGTGCCGAGGGAGTCGTCGAACGGCCTATAGGATCCTAGGATTTGGCTCAATTCCTTCGGCGACGCTGGGTCAACCGTTCTTCTTCGATTTGCGTGTAGGCTGCAAGCCAAATCGAGTCATCGACCACCGGTTGGGTGTTCAGCTTAGGAGCAACCGCAGCGCTCGACTCCCCTTCTCCGTTGGCTCGGAGGTTGATGGAGTTGATGATCGCGAGAACATCTAACGGATTGAGCGTTCCGTCGCCGTCGACATCGTAGTCTGGCAAATTGAGCGAACTGGCGGGGCGAGGGAACGGCAATCGCCCCAGTTCCCCCGCGTTGATCGCATTGATGGCGGCTAATGCATCGAGTGGATTGACGCCTCCTTCACGGTTCACATCCAGGGGATTCAATCGGTTTTGCCATGGGAACCGATTTGAAACGCGGGTCAACGCAACGTTCAATGGATAGGACTTTCCGTCGGCTCCTACTTCGGTCACTTGGATCGGGACGATCATCTGAATGGGGTCCGATTCCAAGACCCCTTTTCCGGGTGCCAAAACCAAATCACCACCAACGACCGTGAATCGATCGTCGCTTGAAACCACCGTGTAGAGTTGGCCAGGGTCTTGATCGGCGATCGTTAGTTTTCCAAGGCTCAGTCCTGAGACATTGGACAGGATGCTCGGATTGGCGGCAGTGGCTGCGGTCGGCGGATCATTGGCGTCCAAGACGGAAAGCGTCAACGTTTTTTCCACGCGCCGGGCGGGAGAGCCGGAGTCTTCGGCAATCACGATGATCGAATCGGTTTTGCTGGTTTCGAAGTCAAACGTTCCAACGCGATTCAAGGTCAGGTCGCCTGTGGTTGGATTGACAGTGAAGCGGGTTTCGCCGCTGGGGAGCAGGAACCGAACGGTTTGGCTCGAATCGAGGTCCGAAGCGGCGAGTCTTGCGAAAGGGACGCCTGGGATTTGGCGTTCCGAGATCGAAAGGGAGGGATTGGTGATGACGGGATCAAACTCGTTAACGTCCGTCACGTTGATATTGACGGTGGCGGTTGTAGAAAGGCTTGGAAGGCCATCGTCGAATGCTTCCACGAAGAACTGGTAGGTGGCAACCGATTCCAGGTCTAGGCTCGTGTTGGGTTTGAGAGAGATCCGTCCCGTGGTTCCATCGAGGGAAAATTGCGTCGGCGGTGTTCCCGAAAATTTGTACTGAACATTGTTGTCGACATCGCCATCGAGCGCGACCAGGAAAGCCACGTCTGAGTCACCCGGTGTGCCTTCGCTCACATTGAATTGCGTCGCGCTGAGTGCGGGTGCGAACTCATTGACATCGAGCACATCGATCGACTTTTGCAAGGTCAACGAAAGGGGTGGATTTCCATTGTCGGTGACTTGGATTTGAATATCGATAAACCGAGTGGCTTCGTAATTGAGCCGCACGCCCGGCGCTAAAAAGAGCTTGTCCTCCAGAATTGCAAAGCGCTGATCGAAGACTTGCCAAATGAATTGATCGCTTCGATCTTGATCGGTCGCTTGCAAGTTGCCGATAAAAGCTCCCGCCTCGTTTTCGAGGACAGTATTGCGAGACAGCCCGATGTTGGTCGGCGCATCATTGACATTGATCACGACGATTTGCAAATTGATGCTTGCAGAAAGCCCGCCTGCATCGGTGGCAATGACAACCAGGTCCTGCGTCCCGACGTCGTTGTTCGTTGGGAGTCCTGTCAATCGTCTGGTCAGGGGATCAAACGCCAACCAATTCGGCAATGCGGAACCGTCTTGAGGGTTGATGCTCAGGGTCAACGTTGGGTTGTCGACGTCGGTAAACCAACCCGAAGGAATTTGGAAGGTGTAGGCTTCGTCTTCGTTGATGTTTTGGACTTGAGCGGTCACGGTGCTAACAGGTGCATCGTTGACGGGGGCAATCTGAATGCCGATGCTGGCGTCGGCCAACGCAATCGCGCCGGTCGCGGTCGCGGTCGCTACATCGATCGTGGTGCGATTGGCGGTCGTGAAGGGGCCCGCGTAGGTCTCATCGAGAGCGCGGAATGTGAGCGATGTGGGCCGTCCAAAGTAGTCTCTGGCGGAAAGGAACCGCAGACGCGTGGATGCCGAAAGCGCGAGGCTTGTGGCCGGCGCAACGGTTCCAACAGGGAGCCAAGCGACACCGTTGAGCGAGTACTGCCATAGTCCCTGCGATGCCGGAGCGGTGTTGGAGGTAATCGCAATGCCGGAGAGCGCACTGCCGCGATCGGGATCTTGAAAGGATGGTCCGACTAACAATCCAATGGCGGCACCGACAGGATTGGTGGTGTCTTCATTGATGGTCGCCAGCGATGCATTGTTGGATCGAGGCGCATCGTTGACGGGGGTAACATTGACCAAGACGGTGGCTCGGTTGCTAGCTCCATTGACTCCGTTGTCCAGATAAGCCGTCACGGAACGCGGGCTTGGGGACGGATCGTCGGTCGAATGGATGAAGGTCGCGCGGGTGAGGACCTTTTCGATGACCGCGATGGTAGCGGTGGCATTGAATGCGATGTCGACCGAGCGACCGGGACCAGAGTAGGTTCCGACGAGTGTGGATCCGATCGAAATTTGATTTCCGTTAACCGACAGTTCTCCCGCCCCACTCCCTTGGTCTGCAATATCGATCATATCGCCGACTTGGAAATTGGTACCTACGGCGAGGGTCAGCACAGCACCATCGTAGGTTGGAATGTTGAGTTCACTCACCCTGGCTGCCGGTGCAACCAACACGGCCGGCGTGTTTTCTGTGTAGGCAACGTTGGGACCCAACGCGATATCGATCGATCGAGTCGCCGGAGTGATAGTGAAGTTGGTATTGGAGATATCAAAGAAGATATTGTTCGATCCCTGCACCCGAATGCGTGCTGAGCTGGTTGGCACATTCGGGATACGGACGCTGGCGCTGCCATTGTTGGCGACGCGCGACGCGAGTACCGTCGGATAGGTTAGCCCTCCGTCGGTGGAAAGGGATATGTCGACCGACAAGGCATTGATGCCGTTGCCTGAAGTGCCAGCAACATTCCATTCAATGTTTTGGAACGTTAATCCTTCCCAGGACACATTCGTGTTGGGAGTCACCACGGCAAAGGGAGTTCCGGTGTCGATGACGGAGATCCTCATATTGTCATCATCGAATGCGCCCGCCGCAGCCCGGTTATCGCGAGCTACCACGCGAAAATTGAGCGCCCGTGTCGTGGTCGGCAATCGCTCTCCTTTGGCAACGGTGTTGTTGACCAGGTCGCTCAATCGGGGGAAGGTTCGCGAAGGGCTAGCGGTAGGAGTCCACGCTCGGAAAAGGGGACCAACGCCGTCATCCCCGAGATTCACTGAGCGAGCCGGGCCCAAGTCGCGCTGTTGCCAAT
>JANODW010000238.1:0-9661 GCA_031412875.1 Pirellula sp.
CTGGACTTCTGCTGTTTCACCGACTAACGGCGAATGCCTTGGCACGCCGGACAGGGTGATTCCGCTACCCGAATAGCGAACGTCTGCATACGAAATCGATGTGCCTGGGAATTCTTGGGACTCACCCAATCGAATTTGCAGTTGGTACGACCCGCGAGACAAGCCGCTTCCGACCGATGCAGGATTGCTGAGTGCAGGTGTGCCGGCTGGTTGTCCTGGAGCTTGATTGCTGGCGCGAACTCGCACGTGGTAGAGAGTTGCTTGATTCGCTTGACCTGGCAACACGACGCGCATTCCCGCGTCCTTTGGATTGATGCCGAAATCGTCTCTGGCTTCGCCTCGCGAAGACTTCGGAACTTGGATCAGCGAACTCTTTCGCAATGTGTTAGCACTGTTTCCCGACAGGGCCGAGAAAATGGGATTGGTCGCTGACTGAGTTTCCTCCAAATAGGAATTGTCAGACAAAGCCAAGATCGTACCATCCGCGGCAATCAGTTCCACCACGGTATCGAGGCCTGCCGTGGTGCGATCGATATCCAGCCACACTTCTGTACCGCCGTTGGCGGTGAAGCTGTAAACGTCGACATCGCTAGGCTTGTTGATTGCTCCTAGGACTTCAAAGCCCAATCGAGCGTTCTCATCGCCACTCGTTGCCAACCGGGCGAGTTGACCCAAGAACTGGGACGTGGAGGGTGTTTCGTTGGACGACGGAGCACTGGCTCGCGCCGACTCCTGTTCGGTTGAAGACGAAACGTTTCGATCGTTGCTGAATGTGTTGAGCTCGATACCTTTCCAGTCGCCTGGTTGTCCGATTCCTGCTCCCGCTTGACCGACAAACGTGGATACCAAAGCTGAGCTGAAGCTTTGCAGCGTCAGGGCCCCGGAGGTAATCTGTTCGATGTCGCCGGCGACGCCGCTGGTCGCGAAGGAAATGTCGATGTAATCGTCTTGAGTGGTTCCAAATGCCGATGCGACGCTACCGCCAAGTTCGGTGCGGAAACCGCCAGTGCCGTTTGCCTTATAGACTCGCGTTTGGTTGTCGAGAGCCAAGAAGGGCTGCGCCCCATTGACGTCTTGAATATTCGCGTCGTAGATCCCGTTGAGAATGATCCCCTTCGCATTGAGTCGCTCGATCAAATCTGTTTTGCTCTGAGGCGAAATTTCATCCCGATCTTCGTTGGTGACAAGGATCGCGTATTTGGCCGCATTGGTCCGGTAGTTGTAATTGTTGAGCGTGTAGTCGATGGCTGCCCAACCATCTTCTGTTCCACCGTCGACGACCAGATTAGTGGTTGCGGCGATACCGTACTGTACCGATGTCCCAAACAGCTCTCCATTGGATCCCACGGGAATCGCTCGAGGAACTTCTGAGACGTTGCCATACCCGACCAACCCGTAGCGATTGCCGCTGTTAGTGCCTACGCCCGCTCTCTGAAATCCGGCTTCTAAATCTGCGATCAATTGAACCGAAAACTGTTGAGCAAAGGTCAATCCAATCGACTCGTCCATAATCACAACGACGTCTGCACCGACGATCGACTGCGACGAACAGGAATTGATCGTATCGGTCTGGGCAAATCCCTCGATCGTGAATCCAGCGCCTGCTGTGCAATCGCTGATCGAAGTCAAAATGACTGGAGCCGAAGGGGTGCCGACAATGGATACACTGCCCCCGATCCGATCATTGATGTCCAACGGAGTTCCAGTAGCTGTGAACCCTGCATTGCTTCCGAGAAGCTTGATCACCAAACTCTGCGAATTCTTGCTTAGGAGCTTCACTCCGCCGTAGGTGTAAACGTTGGAGGATACGACTTGGTTCTCCAATACGTGGACAATGTCGGTGTCGTCCCAAACGCTTTGCGTGGTCAGAGTCTGACCTCGAACCAGCATCGCGTTGATGGCGTTGCGAGAAAGTCGATTGCCAACCACAAGCGGCCCTTGGTTTTCGACGAAGTCTTCCGTCAATGCAATCTCACCTGAGCTGCGGCCGTGGTCGTTCCGTAGATCGGAGGTCAATGAGTTGACATCGATGCTAATCGCGGCGCTGTCGTTATCGCTGATGCGATTGTCGACGATGATGGGTTGCGCTCCGCGGACAAAGATAGCTGCTGGAGAATTGGTTCCGCGTCCGCCTCGCTTGGAAGTCGTGGATGTCTCGTCGCCCGCAGCGTTGTTTTCCAAGCGGGAGTTGGACATTCGGAAATCGGCTTGATGGACTTCGATCGCATTGAATGATGCGAATCCACCTTCGATTCGGGTTGTACCGCCAGCGTAGGACAATCGGCTGTGGTCCAGCGATGCCGAGCTTCCTTGTCCAACAAACACACCACCCCAATCGCCTGCGACTGGTTTTCTTGTTCCCTTGGTGTTCGCGGTATCAAACGTTCCGCCGAACCCATAGCGGGAGTCGTTGAGGCTAGTCATGACGATCGGCAAGGCGGACGATCCTTCTGCGATCAAGGTTCCGCCGTCGCTCAATTCGATCCGCGATCCACGGAATTTGAGGATCGCGCCGGCGTCGATCACCAATCCCCCATCTAGGCGTGAACGGACTTTGATAGCCAGTGGAACCAGGGCGCCGCCAGTGAGGGTTCCATTATCGACGTAAGTGTTAGCAACGGCATTGAGCTGGGTCACCAAACGGTAAGTACCCGCACCCGTTGCATCGCTTCGATACAATCGTCTCGCGACATAAGGCAAACCGCCAGCGATGGGAGGCAGATTGGCGAGAGAGATCGAGCTGTTCGCAGCCACCGTCAAGGAAGACGTAGGAATCGAAGCAAGGCTTTCGTTGCCTGCTGCATCGACGTAAACCAAGCGATAGTTGTAAGTTCCCGCGGCCAGCGATCCACCTGACGTCAACGCCAGGGTCACCACCGTCGTCGGTGGCGAGGCCGTATCGATGATGCCGCCTCCAGGCTTGCCGGCAACAACCAAGTTTTCACCAACAATGTAGGGGATATCAATGTCGTCAAACCGGGCGGTGACCGTGATCGTCTCGAGTGTTTCTGCCACCCCAGTCTTCGTCTTAACGAACAGACCATTGAGAGTGTTGTTGATCACTTTGTTGCCATGGATATCCGGCCCTACACGATCGTAGTCTGGAATGAAGAATCCGTTGGCTTGTGTTCGCGGGTCAAGGAAGTCATCTTCTTTGAAGCTGTTTGGAGTTGCGGCCAACGCTGCATCCGCACTTCGGGTAATCAAGTTGTTCAGAATCGATGGACGCGAATCCACCATGTGGATCGGGGTGATGATTTGAGAAACGCCATCGACGATCACTTGCCCACCACCGAACCGAATATCGGAATGGATGACGGAGTTCAGGAACAAACCATTCCGTTCTTTGTCGGATCGAGTTTCGTCTCCACCGTCGATTCGATTTCGGAAATCGATTCCGCCCCAGTCGCCCGGTGCGGCGGCCGGAGGTGTTCGGTCGGGATTGAGTCCGATACCTACTGTATCGTTGATCGAGGTCACGATGACCTTGGTGTCAGGCGTTCCCAGCAACTGCAATGTCCCGCCGCTTCGATCGACGCTCACGGTGGAGCTACCCGCACTGATGCGAGCGCGTCCCATTTTGATGATTGCGCCAGCATCGATCATCACGGTGACATTTTTGGGAACGTCAAAGGTGGTGCCGTCAGCCAGTGGAACCCCAAAGCGATTGAAACCGATTTCATAAGCCCGACTGGTTGTATTGCCCAGGATCCGAACGGTAACCGCTCGATTTCCGGTCGTGTCCGATCGCGTTACGTTGCCGGCATCAGTCAAGGCGGCCGCGATGGTGTTGTAGGGACGAGCGAGCGTTCCATTGCCACCGGTTGCGGCCGTCTTGTCGACCCAAACGGTGTATGCAGAGGTGTCCGGGGTGCCAGGCACGACTGCGGCTCGGTCTGGTCTGGAAGGGACGAACCAATAATTGAATACGCCGCCTGGTCGACCGTTGCCATCTCCATCGAGTGGTGTTGGCGATCCGTTGATGTCTACCAACGTGGATGCAGCGGGCGGCTTGTAATCGATTCGAAGCTGATATTTGCCTTCCGATTTTCCGCCCAGTCCGGAGTCTTCGACTTGAGGATTGTACGACGTGTTTCCTTTGGCGCTGACTCCGATGACGTAGTCGCCACCGCGGACAAACTCCAATGAAATTCTTGGGTCTTCGCTAAAGTAATCTTCGTTGGCGGCAACCTCTGTCCACTTCGGAACCGCTACCGTGCCGTCGTTGCGATAGAGTCGCAGCGATGCGTCGAGCAAGCTGGAATCGGACTGGCGTTCGGCCGCGATTTGCAACTGGAGTTTGCCACCTTGGGCTGGAATCGAAAACTTATAAAGGTCGACGTCTTTGCCCTCGGGTCGCAAGACAAATTGACCGTGAAGAATATCCGCGTTGCCTGGGAAGACTTGTTCAATGGTCGGGTCTGTGATCGGCGCATTGTTTTGAATGGTCGCTTGTGGGAATTCGTCTGCGTTTCCTAGTCCCAACAAAACGCCAATCCCACGCATGAACGATCGGAATAGCTCGGTGCCGAATAAGTTGTCGTCCGCCGTATTGAAGTCCTGGCTGTCGATAATGACGGCCGACTGGGCAGGGTTCGAAAGCAATGGACCTGCGGCATAAGTCAATCCGCCCGGTCGATTCGATTCCACGGTGGTCAAGGAGGTCAAACTGTTGACCGCTTGCATGTCACCCACTGCGATTGTCAAACCGAGGTTGTCGCTTTCGGTGAATCGAACACCTAAATATCGCTCGTAAAGCGACATCACCTGCCGAACCATGTTCTTCTGCGATTCGGTGATGGTATTGAGCTGAACACTTTGATTGGCAGTGCCCAACTGCGATGCGAAGTTGTAGCTGATGACAGCGATGCCCTCGGTATCGACGCGAGTGACGTGCTGTTCGTACCGATTGTCGCGAATACCGGCAGCGTCATTGGCGCCTGGGTAGTCGAGTGTGTACGGGGTCGTGTTTCGGATCTCGGAATTAACGACGGCTGCTTTCGCGCCGGCGCCGGCCAGCCAACCGCTACCCAAGTCCGTGGCTGTGCTGAATCGGCTGCCAGGATCGGCTGCGGGATTGATCACTGCGACCGGCGAAGTCGATGGCGACTCGCTATTTCCGATACGAAGCCGCATCGCTCCGATCGGGAGCAAGTCGCCGCTGGTTGGATCCACAAACGCATCGATATTGCGGTTGAACGTCAACGCGACACGATTCAATGAAGCGTCGTAGCTCACCGAGGATGGACGGAAAGCTACATCATCCAATCCGGATAACGTATTGCGAGTGTACACCAGTTGATAGAACTCAGGCTTGACCGCTTCCACCGCGTTCAAGTCATCGTTGTTGAAGTACACATAGATTTGGTTGCGGAGTTGACTCAACGAACCATTCGCAGCTCTCACCACGGGTTGAGGCACCACCGCCTGGATGGTCGTGCCGAGGTCCAAGTCAAAACGCACGCTTTGGCTAACGCCGCCATTGAATGGCAGGCCTGAAATATTGCGAAGCGCAAAGGGCCCATTGCCCAAAATGTCGATCAGATAAAAATCGTCCGGCAGTGATTCTGCAAAGCGAATAACCACTTCGCGATCCGTATCGCCCAGGCCAATGTAGGCAGGAGTGACCGCAACGTCATCGCCAGCGATAAGTGTTAGTTTGGTAGCAACGCCGAAGTTTCCACCGACACGTGTGAAGGGCGAGCCGCTAATCAATCTCGCCTGCAAGATAAAGGCTGCTTCGGGAGAGCCGTTGATCGCATCGATCACTTCCTGAACCGTCGACAGGAACCGCGGGTTGCTGTTGAGCTCGACGATCACTTTTTGCCCGCTAATGGTGATGAGCGGTTGTTGAACGCGACCGAAATCTCGCGAAACAAACTCAATTTCGCTGTTCGCACCGGCGTTGCCAGGCCGTGTCGACAAGAACTCGACTTGGAGGGTGTTGTTGCCGGAATTGAGGTTGGATGAAATGCGGGCCGCGTCGGCTCCTTGCAATGTCAATGTGCGTCCGATTGGGACGGTGTCGGCGATCGGTGTGCTCTCGATACCGCGAAGGCGCTTTACCAAAACTTTGGAGGCGACATTGACATCTTCAGACATCGCTCGGATGAGGTCCGAGGCGGTAGTTTTGTTTCCTGCTTGGATGTTGACATCGATATTGATCCGTGATCCGTCGATGGTCAAAACCGGGTAGCTCGCTGGCTTGCCCGGGATGCTCGTCGATCGCGACGATTGGGTGAATCGAAGCTCCAGGCCGTTGCCTTGCTGCCCGGGCAAGGAGGCGCTAAAGTCCACCACGACCTGACCGTTGGTCCCTAAGTCCGTGCTCAAGTAGGCGGTTTCCAAGATGCCGTCAGCACCTGCCCGCTTCACTTGAATTCCCGATAGCGTGCTGAGGTTCAGCGAAGCTATATCGTCGAATCGTAGCACGATTTCGCGTGGGCTCACGTTGAGCACCGTTGCATTCGCTCCTGTGCTGCCCAACGAAATCACCGATCCTTCGTTCGGTTGCACGCCGATGAGCTGCGGACCCGCAGCCATCAAATGCCGATTTTCGAGGGATTCCAAAAGCGAACGACGGACATGAAGCTGCTTGCGCTTCTTGTTGCGATCTTTTCGGGGGATGTTGTTGGAAAAGGAACCACTTCCGAAACCGACGGTGGTCATCGACAAACCTCAATCAGGTGCCATAAACGAGGGCTAAAACATAAAGCGACGCGATAGCGAGCCGCGAATTCGAGTCTAATTCGGCTCGCAAGCATTGCAACGAATCAAGCGCAGATACCAAGGACTTCCTCAAATGCAAGTCGGTTTAAATCCGTTACTTGCCGCAAAAGAGGCGTAGAATCATTACGATCGACACAATTGAATGCTCGGCTTGGAGAGGGGGTGTGACCCAAAAGTTCCACGTCGCCTCCCTTGGAGAGCCTATTCCCAGAAAAGGGGCTAAATCCATCTCGCTGGTGGCCCGGCAAATGGCACTCCCATTGTTAGCGGCAGGGCGCGAGCCCTCCGGTGTCGCGGCTGAAATCGCAGCGACTCTTTGCGGGTCCCCACCGGACGGCTTGCGACCAATCGCACCCGTTTTCGTAGCGGATGTCGCCAGGCTTCCCTGATTATGGCTGAGATTGCAGAGATTCTTTGCAGGACCTGACCGGACGGCTTGCGCTGTTTCGCGACTAAAAGCAGTGCAGAACATGGCAAAAGGGCTTAAATTTTTTTTCAGAGTCTTTCGGAGATTCCTAGACGCGAATACAAATTACACTCGCGGTGTCGGCAGCCCTCGCCTCTTTTTTCTCCGGTGTTTTTGCGTCGGAGGACCCTTTCCTAACTGCAAAACCATCCAAAAATGTTTCAGTCGCTCCAAGAAGGCCTTCAAGTTGCTTTTCAATCGCTTCGCGGCAAGGGGAAGCTCACCGAGTCGAACATGCGCGAAGGCTTGGCGATGGTTGAAAAATCCATGGTCGAAGCGGACGTTAACATTGATGTTGTCCGCAAATTTATGGCGGATGTTTCTGCAGCAGCCGCCGGGCGGCGGGTTCTTCTTTCGCTCCGCCCCAACGAAGAACTGATCAAGATTGTTTACGAAGAGCTCGTTTCGTTGCTCGGTCCCGTCGACAACTCCATCCCAATGCGGCGAGGAGAATTGACGAGCATTATGATGTGCGGGCTGCAAGGGGCGGGAAAAACCACAACCTGCGGAAAGCTCGCGTTGCTGGTCAAAGAGAAGAAACTGAAGCCTTTTTTGATCGCAGCCGACTTGCAGCGACCGGCCGCGATTGAGCAGCTTCATGTGCTTGGGACGCAATTAAATGTCGGGGTTTTCAGCAAATTAGGAGCCAGCGATCCCGTTGCGGTTTGCCGAGAGGGACTTGAGGCCGCCAAGGCAGCCGGGGCCGATGTCGCGATTTTCGATACGGCCGGCCGATTGGCGATCGATCCCGAGTTGATGCAGCAGCTCAAGCAAATCGATAAGCAAATCGCTCCCCAGCAAGTCTTTCTTGTGGTCGACGGAATGACCGGGCAGGATGCGGTCAACAGCGCAAAAGCGTTCAACGAAGCCCTGTCGCTGGACGGTGTCATCATGACCAAACTCGACGGCGATGCGCGCGGCGGTGCGTTGCTCAGCGTCAAGGCGGTCACTCAAGTGCCGATCAAATTCATCGGCACCGGCGAGCACATGGATGCTCTCGAACCGTTCCGACCAGAAGGGATGGCCAGCCGAATCCTCGAGATGGGCGACATTTTGGAAGTGGCCCGCGAAGCCCACAAGCTGATCGACGAGAAAGAGCGAAAGCAACTCGAAGACCGAATGTCGAAAGGCATTTTCACCCTCGGCGACTTCCGCGATATGATGCAAAAACTCAGGAAACCGGGGCTGATGACCAAAATGCTCACCCTGATGCCGGGCATGGGCGATCTTTCTAAAATGATGGCCAACGCCGACAGCGAAAAAGAGATGAAGCGTCTCACAGGCATCGTCGACTCGATGACCCCCGACGAGCGCAAAAACCCAAAGATGATCGATCCATCGCGCAAGAAACGTATCGCAGAGGGTTGCGGTGTGCTGCCCAATCAAGTCAGCGATTTGGTCAAACAGTTCGAAATGCTCGCTCCGATGCTGCAAATGGCGACCTCGGGCAACATGAGTGACAAAATGAAGATGCTGCAGCAAATGCAGGGAATGATGGCCAACAACCCAAATAACCCCTTGGATGGGATGAAAGTCAAACAAAGCACGGGCAAAAGGCTTACGCCCAAAGAACGCGAAAGGCTCCAAAAGGAGCGAGAAAGACTCCTTCGCAAGAAAAAACGGGGCTAGGTTTCCCATCCAATTCAAAAAAATCGTCGAAATACGTCTCCACATGCTTTTGAGAAGACGTTATCATTTCGACCCTTGCAAACTTATATTTCACGGAGAATTAGCACAGTGTCGGTTCGTATTCGAATGAAGCGTTTGGGCAGAAAAAATCGCCCGTTTTATCGTCTTTGCGCCATCGATCAACGTTGCCCACGCGACGGTCGGGTCCTCGAGGAGCTAGGGCACTACGACCCTATGTGCAAGGAAACCGATGCCCGCGCGATTCTCAAGGGTGAACGCATTGACTACTGGCTCAGCGTCGGTGCACAGCCAAGCGAAAACGTCCAGGTGCTGATCAAAAAATACGGCAGCAAAGGGACGCACCTCCAACAACAAGCCGACGCATTAGCCCGGATCGGTCGTAGTGTTAAGCAAGCGGTCCCTGCGTCGTAGCGGTGACTCCTGCCCCGGATGCTATCCCATTCCGTTTCAACGGCGGATTCCAAGAGTCTGTTCGAAAGCACGGCTGCAACCACTTAGCTCGAGCTGAGTAAGGATCTTGTGCTTTGCGCTTTGACATTATCACTCTCTTCCCGCCGATCTTCTCAGGATACTTGACCCAGAGCCTCCTCGCCAAAGCGATCGAGCGCCAATTGGTCGATATCCATATTCATGATCTCCGAGACTGGTCTACAGACACCAAGCATCACAAGATCGATGATCGACCCTACGGCGGCGGACCAGGCATGCTCCTGTGCGTCGATCCCGTCGTGCTCTGCGTGGAAGCCGTTCAGCAGATGGCCGAACAACCAGCCGTGGTAGTCATGATGACGCCCCAAGGAGACCGGCTCGACCAAA
>JANODW010000239.1:0-12073 GCA_031412875.1 Pirellula sp.
GTGCTCTTGATGAGCGGCTATTCGTACGACCGGATTTCAAAAGTTTCCGATCCAGTGGCCCTATGCAATTTGCTTCAAAAGCCTTTTACTCAACACGAACTGGCCCTTCGAATGCAGGCAACGCTTTCGAATTCAGGCGAAGCCAGCACTAGGCGAGCGGGTGCCCCGCACTAGGCGAGAGGGTGCCCCGCACTTGGCAGCTCCTGCTCGCAATGGCTATGGTGACCACCCGTCGAGTGCACGCTTAGAGATTGGCGCCGGGTGTGGGTTCGATTCGAGGCATGGATTCGACCACTTTATCGATCAGACCGTAGGCACAGGCTTCTTCTGGGTCCATGAATCGATCTCGGTCGGTATCCTTTTCGATTTGTTCGAGTCCTTGGCCGCAGTGCCGGATGAGGATTTCATTGAGCTTTCGCTTGGTCCGCTGAAACTCTTTGAGGTGGATGGAGATTTCCTCGGCGGTGCCCTGCATTCCTGCGAGCGGCTGATGGATCATGATACGCGAGTTTGGCAGCGAATACCGTTTATTTTTTGCGCCAGCGGTGAGGAGTACCGCGCCCATGGAGGCCGCTTGGCCAATGCAATAGGTGGCGACGTCGCAGGAGACGAACTGCATGGTATCGTAGATCGCCATGCCAGCGCTGACGCTGCCGCCTGGGCTGTTGATATACATGTGAATATCGGCTTTGGGATCATCCGATTGCAGGAAGAGCATTTGAGCGACAAGCGCGTTAGCGATTTCGTCATCTACTTGGGAACCCAAGAAAATGATGCGATCCTTGAGTAGCCGGCTGTAGATGTCGTAAACGCGTTCTTCTCGACCGCTTTTTTCGATGACATAAGGGATCATTGGCATTTAGTGGTTGGCTCCAAATGGGGTGTGCGTTAGGAATTCTCTTCTTCGCCGGTTGGCGTCTTGGTCAAGATTTTGTCGACCAACCCATATTCCATGGCCTCTTTGGCGGTCAGGAAGAAATCGCGATCGGTATCCACCGCAATTTGGTCGGCAGTTTTGCCGGTATGCGAAGCCAGAATGTCGTTGAGTTGCGATCGCATTCGCAGGATTTCTCTCGCCTGGATTTCGATATCTGAAATTTGTCCTCGCACTCCCCCGTGTGGTTGGTGGACCATGACGGAGCTATTGGGCAAACAATACCGTTTGCCTTTTGAGCCGCCGGCCAACAGAACCGCGGCCCCGCTGGCTGCTTGTCCTACGCAATAGGTGGCAACCGGGCAAGATAGCATTTGCATGGTATCGTAGATTGCCAGTGTCGAAACGACTTCGCCACCTGGTGAATTGATGTAAAAATGGATGTCCTTGCGTCGTTGTTCGCTCTGCAAGTAGAGCAATTTCATAATGACGTCGTTGGCATTGCCTGCGTAGATCTCACCTTGCAGGAAAACGATTCGGTTTTCCAGCAACAAATCGCCCAGGGTCATCTGCCGTTGGCGCTGATAGCTTTGGTACGCTTGCGAGTCATAGACCGGCGGCATTTTCGAAAAGTGATTCAATTGTTGCCTTCCCTTACTTTCGAGTTCGTTTCTGCGATGTGTACATCTTTCCGATTGCCCATCATTTGACAAGGGCACTGCGGGGAATCTTTGGCTCCTCTATCGTCCTATCCTACCGCGTTTCATCGCATCGGGACTATGGCACAATGCTATTATTCGATTTAGAATTCGGATCTTGGTGGTGACGTGCTCGTACCTCCCCTGTTTCCTTCAGAGCCATCAGAAAGAACTAGACCTTGTCCATTGCAACCCAAATCCAGTCAGCGACCCACAGGATTCAGAAAGCTCAGTCCGAGGGACTGCTCAGTCCAGGCGCATTGGAAAACATCGTGCGATGGCTGACCGAAGACCGCTACAGCATCTACCTTCCCAAAGTGATCGCGAGTATTGAAGCGGGAAACTGGCAAGCCTTGGACGATGCCTTTTGGAGGGTCATTCCGTTCGGCACGGGTGGGCGGCGTGGTCGCATGGCCGACATTGGGTCCAACGCGATCAACGACCGAACCATTGGCGAGAGCGCTCAAGGCTTGGCCGACTATATTTTATCCGTGTCGCCACCGAGCGATTCCTTGTCGTGTGCGATCGCCTATGACACGCGTCACAAGTCGCGTCATTTTGCGGAGCTTTGCGCATCGATCATGGTGGCAAACGGCTTTCATGTCTTCTTTTTGGATGACTACCGCGCGACCCCGCAGCTTTCCTATGCCGTGCGAGCCAAAAAATGTTCCTGCGGAATCATGGTGACCGCGTCCCACAATCCCCCGAGCGACAACGCGGTGAAGGTCTATTGGTCCACGGGTGGACAGATATTGCCTCCCCACGACTCCGCCATCATCGATCGTGTGATGAATGTGCAGCAGATCAAGACGGTGTCCTTTGCGGAGGCACTTCAGGCCGGAAAAGTTTCCATCGTCACCAGCGAAATCGATCGCGACTACTTGGCCGCTGCCGTCGAATACGCTTGGCCAGGAGCCCGCGACGTGCGCGTGATCTATTCGCCGCTACACGGAGTGGGTGGATTTGCTGTCCCGCCCCTATTGCAAGCAGCCGGCTTTTCCGATGTTCATCTTTACGGCCCCCATGCGACACCCGACGGAGATTTCCCAAACGTTCCAGGGCACGTGAGCAATCCGGAGAACACCATTGTTTTCGACGCCATCATCGCGGAGGCCAAGAACAAGCACGCGGATCTGATCCTGGCGACCGACCCCGACTGCGATCGCATGGGGGCTGCTTGCCCGCTCACCCAACAAGTGAATAGCGATTGGGCAACGATCAATGGCAATCAGCTCGGCGCCCTGTTGACCGACTTCGTTCTGGGAAAACTTAAGGCAGCGGGAAAGCTCACTCGCCAAACCTACGTTATCAAGACGTTGGTCACGACAGAGCTGATACGAAAAATTGCCGAGGGCTATGGCGTTCGATGCGAAGGCAACAGTCACGTCGGCTTCAAATGGATTGCGGGCTTGATGGATGAGCTCGGCCCGGATGGTTTTGCATTCGGAACAGAAGAGTCGCACGGCTACCTCATCGGGCAATACTGCCGCGACAAAGACGGAGCCGTCGCCTGTTTGCTGATGTGCCAACTCGCAGCGGACCTCAAAGCGCAGGGACTCACCATGCATCAACGATTAGACCAATTGCAAATCCAACACGGATGCCATTGGGAAGATTTAATCAATGTGCAAATGGAGGGTAGCGAGGGGATGGCCAACATGAAGAAACTAATGCAGTCTCTTCGCGACAACCCGCCGGCTGAAATGGGCGGCTTGCGAGTGGTTGCCGTCCGCGACTATGGCAATCTCACCCGATTGATTGTCGGCGGTGGATCAGAACCAATTGTTGCACCGAAGAGCAATATGTTAGTATTGGACTTGGCGTTGCCGGGAGAAACCCGGCCATCGGGAAACGCCATTGCCGTTCGGCCTTCCGGGACAGAGCCCAAGGTCAAATTTTATCTCTTTGGCGTAGAACCCGTAGCGGATGCTACGGGCTTGATTCAGGCAAAAGAGCGAGTGCAAGAACGCATTGCAAAGATGAAGATCGATGCAAAGAAACTCGCCTAGGACTTTACTTGTTGAAGATATTCAAAAGGGCGATCGCTTTGTCCAATCCGCCAGCAGCGCTAACGAAGCTTTGCATGGACGAAAAGAGTTCGCTTGATGGCATCGAGGGAGCACCGGCTGCAGCCTTTGGCTTGGGGCCGCGTTTCTTGCCAGCGGATACCTTTTTCGCGCCGCCACGCATCGCTTGGTAGACCAGCGGGAGCGAAACGACCATCCCGTCCTTCTTCATCTGCGCTGCAATCTCAGACGCTTTCCATGTCGGATTTTTTGAGGCCACCTCTTTAATGAGAGCGGACTTGTTAACTTTCTTTTTCATCTTGATCCTGGACCTATTTGCAGGGGAGTAACTCGAGAAGGTGTAAAATATAGTTCATAAAATAATAAAAATCCAAAGTCTTCCAAAATTAAACAGAAAGAGCTGTTCTGGATTCTTAAAAATGGAAACGGTGGAGAGCCGTCGGTTATATATGCAATCCTGCAGCGTGGCCTGTGCTCCAGGCTGCTTGGAAGTTGTAACCGCCGATGGGTCCATCTAGATCAAGTATTTCGCCAGCAAAGAAAAGTCCAGGCATTTTTCGGCTTTGCATGTCTTGGAAGTTTACTTCCGAGAGCGAGACCCCCCCTGCGGTTACTTCTGCTTTGGGGTATCCACGCGTTCCATGGATGGGGACCGAAAGCGATTTCAGGCGCTCGACCAATCCATTGCGAACTTTCTTTGACATTTCGGCAGTGTGGATTTCGTTGGTCGATCCCACCAATGCGAGCAGTGCAGTCGCGAGCCGTTTTGGAATATGCTGGCTCAGCACGTTGGCAATCGTCTTGTTGGATTCTTTGGAAGCATCGATCAGCCATTGCTCGCATTCTTCGCGTGAAAGCTGTGGCACGAGATCGATCAGCATGGCCGCTGATACGTCTTCTTTCAAATCCGAGAAGCAACGAGAAACGTTCATGGCGGTTGGCCCGCTGCAGCCCAAATGCGTCCAAAGCAAACCGCCACGCGAAGTCCCCCGTTCCACTTTAGCGACTTTAGAATCGGCGTTGAGAATGCGCGCGGTGACTTCGGCGTCCTCCAGGGTGATCCCGCTCAAGGCATGGACCCAGTCTTCGTTTGAAATCAACGGGGTCAATGCTGGACGCAGGGGAGTGATGGTATGCCCCATGGCTTGTGCCCAAGGGTAGCCATCGCCGGTGGTTCCACATCCGCTGTAGCTGAGGCCGCCGCAGGTTAGCAACACGGAATCGCATATTAAATGGGCGGTGGAAGAACCATTGAGATGGACGGAGACTTCGAAACCGCCTCCCTGCAAAGGAACGGGCCGGATGGATTGGACCGCAGCGCCGGTGACCAAGTTTGCACCATGCCTTGCCAGACGTCGAACCACCGCGTCGCGAACATCGATCGCTCGGTCGCTTGCCGGGAATACTTTGCCGGTCTCTTCGACCTTGGTGGGAACACCTTCATGGTCCATTTGCCGCACCACGTCTTGGGGCGACAACCGGCTGAGCGCCGAGAGCAATACGCGGCCGTTTTTCCCAAAGGCGTCGGCGATTTTGCGGCTATCGCAGTGATGTGTGATGTTGCATCGGGTCCCCCCGGACATCAAAATCTTCACGCCCGCTTTGTTATTCTTTTCCAGCACGAGAACCTTGCGACCACGCTCGGCTGCTGTTCCAGCGGCCCACAGTCCGGCTGCGCCGCCTCCGACAATAATGACATCCCACCGCGTTTGCATGTCTGATTTGCTATTCGTTCCGCTTCACGATACGTTTTGCTCGTTAAGCACGATATTGGATTCGAGGTTACACTATGGTTCCATGCCGTTGGCAACGGTTCCAGGCCTTTGGCAACTTTCGCGGCCAAAGCCGACCCCAAGCTACCACTCCATCCCAACTATGTCGACAGAAGTAAAAAAAACAGAAGTCGGAAGTTATTTCATTTCCAACTACCCACCTTATTCGCAGTGGACCGGCGATGCATTGCCGGCGATCCAGTCGGCGATGGCCAGCCCGCCTCGCAAGCAGCAGGCTGTTTCTGGATCAGCTGTCGCGGGATCAGCTGTCGCGGGCACCTTGGAGACCCCCTTAGGATTGTACTTGCACATTCCGTTTTGTCGCAAGCGTTGCAAGTTTTGCTATTTCAAAGTGTTCACCGACGTCAACGCCGGCGAGATCGAGCGTTATGTATCGGCGTTGACTCGCGAGATTGAGTTGGTTTCCCAGCAGCCGGTGATGGGTGGCCGACCGATTCGTTTTGTTTATTTTGGGGGTGGGACCCCCAGTTTCCTATCGGTCAAACAGCTTCAATCTTTGTTCGATCGCCTGCACAAAAGCATCTCGTGGGACCAAGCGGAGGAGGTCACGTTTGAATGTGAGCCGGGAACATTGAGCGAATCCAAAGTGCATGCGCTGCGTGAGCTTGGGGTGACTCGATTGAGTCTGGGGGTCGAGAATTTTTCCGATGCGATATTGGAGGAGAACGGTCGAGCGCACTTATCCAAAGAGATCCACAAGGCCTGGGAATGGATTGTGGCCGCGGGCTTCCCGAACGTGAATATCGATTTGATCTCGGGAATGGTCGGTGAGACCTGGGACAACTGGCGAGAAAATGTTCGCCGTACGTTGGAGCTATCTCCTGAAAGCGTGACCATTTACCAGATGGAGTTGCCGTTCAACACAGTCTACTCCAAAGGCTTGTTGCAGACGCACGAGGCAGCGCCGGTGGCAGACTGGCAGACCAAACGGGATTGGGTTCAATATGCCTTTGAGGAATTCCAGAAAGCTGGTTATTCCGTCAGCAGCGCGTATACGGTGGTCAAAGATCCGTCCAAAGTCAGTTTCTCCTATCGCGACAATCTTTGGAGAGGCTCCGATTTGATTGCGACTGGCATTGCCAGTTTCGGTCACGTTTCCGGGGTTCACTACCAAAATGTTCCCGAATGGCCTCAGTACTTAGGTGCTTTGTTGGACGAAAACCGCTTGCCCATCGGCAGAGCCTTTGTGCCGACCGAGGAACAGGCTTTGATTCGCGAAATGATTCTGCAGTTGAAGCGTGGGCATTTGGACGTTGCCTATTTTGAGGCCAAATTCCATACGGACATTGTAAGCCGATGGCAAAGCGAGTGGGCTGGCTATGTCGATGAGGGCTACGTCGTGCTGAGGGACGATGCGGCCGGGAAGTGCACTCGCGTCGAATTGACCATAGACGGGTTGTTGCGAGTCGATGCGTTGTTGCCTGCTTTCTTTGAGCCGCAGTTTCGTGGGGTGCGTTACACATGAGCGATTCGCTCACGTTCATGATGGGTGATTTTGCAGCGGAGATTCCGACCGACCGCCTTTATGCCAAGAATCACATGTGGGCCATGCCTAGCGGAAATAACGTGGTCCGATTCGGGTTTTCGGCCTATGCCGTCCGACTTTTGCAAGACATTTATTTTTTGGAATTCGGCATGGAAGCAGGAGCGGAATTGCAAAATCGCCAGGAATTTGGCAATATCGAAAGCAAGAAAGCAGAGAGTGGCCTTTACTCCCCCATGCAGGGCAAGTTGTTGCGCATCAATGAGCAGTTGCTCAACGACCCGTCAGGCATTAACGTGGACAAGTATGGCGAAGGTTGGTTGATGGAAATGCAGGGAGACGCGAGCGAAATGCTCCGTCCAGAGGAATATCTGGAACACTTGGCCAAGGCGTGGGATGTTGCCCAGCGAACCATCAAAGGGCAAGCCAATACGATCGAATCCAACGAGGAATAGTTTTCTATGGTGAGTGCAAGCAACGGTAGTGTCGCCTCCAACGGGCTGTTGGTCGTCGTTTCGCAGGGCCAGAGTCGCAGTCCCGAAAAACGGGCTCTCGAGGATTCCATCGCAACGATCGCTGCGAGCTTGCCCAACACCACCTGTCTGGTGGTTCCCCATTTGTATGACTTGGCCTCCGATAGCCAGAGCGTCCTCAAGATGCGCGGGTGGACGGGCCCGATCGTGATCCTGAGTTGGCTCTTTGACCGGGCAGGGTTCTGGGTTTTGGATCGGCACGAAATTCGCGGCCAACATGGCGACGTGCAACTGCTCAATCCTGACTTGATCGACGAAGACGAGGATGGCGACGAAGCGGAGGAGGACAAACGGGACGAAAAGGCGGCAGATCGCGTGGCCAACAAGGCCGTCCGACCGTCGCGGCGCATCTACTCGATCGATATGCGAGCGGGCACGACCGGGGAGCCCTTTGCGGCGGAATTTCGTCGCATTCTGAGTGTAGAACAACTAGATGGACCGGAGAAAAACCTCTTATCGCTAGACCGTTTTTTGAATCCTACCAACTCGACTTCATTGGCGATGGACGGGTCCGGAAAACTGGCCAACCACGGATCCACCGCCCCCAGCGCGCATGAATCTCCACTGGGGATTGTCCCGCTGCGAATGGATGAGCACCCGCAGCGCCGTTGGTATCCCGTCATCGATTACAGCCGGTGTACCAACTGCATGGAGTGTATCGATTTCTGTTTGTTTGGAGTCTACGGTGTCGACCGAGGCGAGACGATTTTAGTAGAGCAACCGGACAACTGCCGCAAGGGTTGCCCAGCGTGTTCGCGGGTTTGCCCGGAGAACGCGATCATGTTCCCACAGCATAAAACGCCCGCGATCGCGGGAGCTCCCGTCGATGCGGGCGGTTTCAAAATCGATTTGTCGAAATTGTTCGGTGCTCCGGAGCGAGACGAAGATCCCGCCGAGGCGGCCGCGCGGGAAAGGAATGAGCAATTGATTCTCGCCGGACGCGCTGCCGTCGAAGCCGCTGCCCCGACCGCCGTGAGCGAGGCCAACAGTACCGCGACCGCTACGGCTCGCAAACCGGATGCGTTGGACTCCTTGCTCGATCAACTCGACGCGCTGGATCTGTAGCGAGGCTGATCGTAGTTGCCTCTATCCTCCAAACGAGCACGCCATTCCACACGGCCGGTCGGCACACCCCAATCCTCTTGGTCCGCCATGGCGGGGTTCCTGTCCCTGGTGGTGGCGACGCTTTGGATTGCGTCGGGTGCGGCCCTTTCCACACGCTACCATCTTGTATTTTCCTATGAGACGCTCGTTACGGTCCCACCCTCGCTCGAGGTTTTGGCGGTCTCGGTCGGTTCGTTCCTAGTACTAACCTTAACCGGGCTTTCTTTCCCCGTCTGCGCGCGATGGATGAGTCGCGAGGAGGATGTTTGGATCGGGATGGCGTTCGGATTGGCCGCGTCGCTTCCCGTGGGTTTGTGCATTGCTAGATGCGTATTCGAATCGATTCCCGAGCCAGGCATATGGGAGATGGTATGGTATGCCCTCTGCACGGGCCTTGCGCTGGGAGCATTGACGCGAGGCAAAGTGCCGTCGATGGGGATCGCTCGCATGGGTTGGCAGATCCTCCTCGTGGTTGCGGTTGCAAGCGCCTTTGGCTGGTGGACGCTGCAAAGCCATGAGTACTATCAAGCGTTCCGTTTAGGCTTCAACGATTTTGGGCATTTCACGCAGCGGATCGCAAACACTGCGGCGGGCAGAGGTTTTCTGCTTGAGACGCCCGTGCTCCCGACCTTTTGGGATCACTTCAATCCGGGAATCGCGTTGTTGGTACCTTTGTGGTGGTTGACTCCCAGTGTCTACTGGATCTTTGCATTGCAGTCGTTCTCGTTGGCCTCCGCATCGCTTCTCTTGGCATCGATCGATCGCAAATGGGGTGGTACGACACGGAGTGGATGCCTGTGGGGGTTGGCTTGGTTGATGCATCCATCGGTCTCTCAGATGAACATCGCGTACACCTATGGATGGCATCCTGTCACGGTTGCCATTCCCATTTTGCTTTTGTCGTATCGACTATTGCTGTCATCGAAGTTTTTTGGGAGCGCTGTGTTCTTGGTGTTGGCGTGCGCATTTGAGGAGGGGGTGATCGTGGTGGTCGGTTGTTTTGCTGCCGCGATGTTCCTGCGGTCCTGGGCTTCTCACAAGCAAGCGCCCTCACCCCAGCCGATGGGACCTTTGCATGGGGAATTGCAAGCTCGCACGTGGTTATTGCTCTTTCTATCGGCATTTGTGCTGTTTTTGCTTGTATATAGATTCAGTGGCTTGGCAACCTTTCAAACGGGGCGTTTTGCAAGGCTTGGCGGTTCTGCTTGGGAGATCGTTCTTTCTCCGATCGGGAAGCCGTCAGAGTTTTGGGGATTGCTGTTGCGGCCTCGCAATGCGAGCTTCCTGGGACTTCTTTTTGTCCCGTTCGTTGCGGCGGGAGTGTATCGTGCGCGATGGCATCTGCTGGCTGTGCTATTGCCGATGGGAGTGCTGTTGGTCTGGGAACATCTTCCTGCGCAGTGCATTGCGTTTCAGTATACGGCATGCTTGCTTCCGGTCCTTTTTTTAGGATGCATCGAGAGTTCTCATCGATGTGTCGCAGCGGAAAGAACAAGGAGGTGGAACGGTCCCGTCGCCTGCTTGGGCGCAGGTTGGGTGCTCTCACTCTTTGTCGGTCAATTGCCTTGGAGTCAGAACAGTTTGATCGATGTGCTCGGGGCGAGCTACGAGGGGTCCACTGAGGAAACGCGGCAGTTCGGCACGGAAGACAATTCCTGGTTAGTCGCGCAGATCGCCAGCATCGTTGCGACGCCCGTTGTCAACGCGGCGAGCGGCTCGGAGGAATTTCCGAGAGTGTTGGCGACGGGGCGAATCGCGGCGCACTGCGTGGGGTTGCCCGATGTCGAGACGGTTGGTCAGTTCTGGCAAAGGCGTGACGCCTTGGCCCGCTTGGAACCCGCGCTGGTTTCGCCGCTGTTGCGATACGATGTAGTAGTGCTCGACTATCGGGAGCGATTTCAGCAAACGGCTGCGGAGACTATTCGGGTCCGTGAAGAAGCGTTGCAGTCCGGGTTCCGAATTGCGGAGAGTCGCTTTGGCATTGAAGTCTTGGTGCGTCAGCGGTGAGGTGAGGTTGATTGAGGGCGTGTTGTTGGGCGCCCCTTACCAGATGCCTGCGTCTTGCAGTTGTTTGGTTGCTTGCTCGGCCCAGCCGCGATTGGCGGCCGGCGAAGCGGGACTGGGATGGAGGATTTTGGAAACGGAGATGGCGGCGAGTTTGCTGTGCGTTTTGCAAACGCGTTTCAAACAGTTTTCGGCATAGGCACCGATACCTACGGCGAAGGTGGGCTGAAGGAGCAGGAGAGATTTTTGCAGATGGAGATCGCAGATCGCGTCGAGTTGATTCGCTTGGAGAGCCGGCAGTTTATCTGGGGTGACATTCCGAGCGCCGTCGTCCATAAAGACCAATGGGCAATAGTTGGAGACAAAGTGCTCTTTGAAAAAGTCGACGGCGATCGGATAGCGAGCCGCAAACAGGCCCCACAGCCGTTTCCCAGAGACTTCGCTGCGGGTGCAGGAGAATCCCTCGATCGGCCGTTTGGGGTGTTCGCGATCTGGCTTCCCGATGGATGTTTCGATTTTGAGGTAATTTCGGACCGCTTCGATTTCGCCAAAGGGGACCCCGGTTTGGGCCATTCCCCACGGACCTGGGTTCATCCCCAGCAGAAAGACTTTGCATGAATCACTCGCATATAGCCGCAGGTAGGCTTCGTGTGCGGACCAAGCGTATTGGAGTGGGTTGTAAACCGAGGAGACCGGAGCGGTGAAGGGCAGTGCATCCAATTCCAAGCGAAGCTTCTTTGCAGCCGCGATCAAGCCATTGGAGATTTTGTTGGGTAGGATTTTGTTCATCGGTGCATTGTAGAAAACAAAAACACCCTGCCAAATGGCAGGGTGTCCTTTGTGTTTATTCGCTTGTTCGTTTCCGTTACCAACTAGAACGTGAAGACCATGTCGCCACCGACGGCGGCTTGGCTCGAAGCACCGTTCTCGTTGAAACCGAAGCGTTCGCGGTCCCAAACCCAACGAACTTCTGGTCGGAAGGTCAAATTCGCATTGGCTCGGTAGTTGACGCCAGTGGTGAAATTGAGGTTGTTGTTGTTCCGAGCGTTGGCGGCGTTTTGGTTGATATCGCTGAAGGCTTGGCCGTCAAAGTTGAACCACTCAAAGCGTTGACCGAGGGAAACGCAGTCATTTACCTTGTAGATCAGGTAATTGATGTTACCGAAGGTGTTGCGTTGAACTCCGCCTGCACCGTTGCGGGTGTAAAGGACGTCGGTTTGCGAGATGTGGGTCAACTTTTCGCTGAGCGTCGTGGTCAGGATAAAGTTATGGACACCACCTCGTTCATCCGAAGCGTTGTTCGAACCAGATCGTCCTTGGACGGTCGTGTACAGGAACGTAAAGGTGTCGTTGATCTTCCTCTTGAAACCGCCGATGTAAGCATCGCCGTTGTCTTCGAAGCCGCTATCCCAACCCATGACGTAGCCGTTGTACAACTGAGTGTCTGCATCCACGTTGTAGGTGGTCAGAGCACCGGTGTGAGTGAACGGTTCCGCGTTGTAGAACGTGAACTGACGGCTGTAGAAGAAATTGCCGGTCGATTGAACGACTTCGTTT
>JANODW010000240.1:0-2948 GCA_031412875.1 Pirellula sp.
ACTCCACGCGCCCTTTGGTCCTGGATTTAAGGTCAATCGTTCCCGCACTCACATCAAACAGGCTGCAAGTCAAAGACGACAATCGGTTTTGCGATCCTAGGTGGGATTCGAGCGGTCCGGGCTCGCATTCCGCGGCAACCCCTTTAAACTCGCCCGGCACCAAGGAAGCAAATTCCGATGTTTGAAGCCAACTTTCAACATTGCCACCTAACGACAATAAACTCCTACCCCCTTGTGCGATCCAATCTCGAATCGCAACGGCGCAAGCCGAAGTCATCGTGCGATTCAGTTCCATATTGCTGGAAGACACAATCAAAAGATCCACCCCGCCGTAGCAACTAGCAGCCGTTGGCAGTTGGTCCACTTCGGTGAGCTCTACGGTGGACAGTTCGGGCAATGCGCCCCGAGTGGATTTCATGGTCCCCTGCCCTAAATTCAATTTGTTGGTCCCAAGCCCCACAACCCACGGCTGGCTTGTCGGCAACGCTGTACCGCGTTCCTCGGCCGTGACTGGACGCTGATGCAGAACAGATCCGTTAACGCCAATCACCCGCACAACGATCGGACGGCCACTTCGTCCGTGCTTTGCAATCACCTCGAATCGCGAATGCGAACTCGGAGGCATTTTCACTCGCCACGCATCGCTTTTATAATTAACCGGGACGCCATCCCCATCGACCGTCTCAACCTCAAGGAATCCGTCAATCTCTTCTTTGCCCGAACTGACATGGACGACCGTCCGAGTGGGAAAGCCGACCTTCCAGTATCCTGCCAGCCCCATTTCCATGCGAAGATTCAAGCTTGGCGACGGGCCTGCCTCTTGTGCAACCAGACCTGCAGCGCCCGCAACCAATAGAACCCCGATCAAAAACACCATCGAAGCGACGGGTGAACGCAAATAGCGCGAAGAAATCGCTGCGCTAAAAAAGAGTGCCCTCCTAAGAGAGCACGATCTGAATTTACCCACTTGAGCCTGTTCGATTGGATCAAGCGGGCAGGAGTTGAGAGCGAACAAATTGACTCAAGGTTCTTAATCGAGACGTTTCACCAACAGGTTTTTGAAGTATACCTTGCTGCCTGGGTCGTGAGCCTGCAATGCAAAAGTACCTTCGCCGATTTTTCTTTCAAAATCTTTACCCGCTTCTTGGTCCTTCGGTTCAGTGTATTCGACCAAAGTTTTCCCATTTACCTTGAGCGTTATCTGCTTGTCTTTGACAATGATTTCTTGGGTGTACCACTCATTATCCTTGGCCGCAGGTTCGAGAACATCTTTGACGCTGTACAAACTGCTGGTCCGTTTGGGATCCCCCTTGTACGAGAGATTGACTTGGCATTCGAAGCCTTTCTTTGGCCATCCTTCGTCTTGGAAAGCGGTATGGAAGTAGATGCCGGCATTGCTGTTGGGCATTGTTTTCACATCTGCCTTGAAATGAAAATTCTTAAACGGCTTTTTGTCTCCCACATAAAAAATGTGGCTGCGCTCCCCTTGGCAGACAAGGCACCCATCTTCGACCGACCAGCTTTTTGGATTCTCATTGATCTTCCAACCTTCCAAGCTCTTGCCATCGAATAACGACACAAACTCTTCGGCTGGCATACTGAACGACGTCAGCTTTTCCGTCGGTTGCTTTCCCTTGACGTCGCCGGCTGGCAGAAGGCCGTCTTTGATCCGGGCACCAAAAGTCTGGTCCTTGCCTTCGGCTTTCTTCTCTTCGGTTTTCTTGAAAATCTCTTCGATGGCCTTGCGAGCCTTGTCCGGCTCCTTCTTGATCATGTCGGCGTAGGTCTTCTTAAGCAAACCCGCTTCTTTGAGAGCCAAGCCGTAAACGTTTTGTGGCTTCTTGCTTTCGCCTACGTGGCAAACGAAGCACTTTGCTTCCGCCACCAACTTCTTGAAGTCCTCGTTCTTGCTATCGTCGACATAAAACTTCTTGAAATGATCGCTGAACTCCTTGGTCGCCAAAGCGGGCCGAGAAGAGACAACTGCCATCAAAGCGACAGCGCAGACAAAAAATAATCTTTTCATGCGAGAAAACTCTCCAAAGGTAGGATGAACGGAAATGGCGGTTTGCTTGGCGAATTTGCAAGCGGGCCGTCTTTCCTCAAAAATCTCGTTCCGAGATGCATTGATTAAAATACCGGACTTGCCCGCTGTCAAACCGTGAAGCGCATTAGCGGCAAATAAGATGCCAAAAACGACAAGAGAGCGGAACAACCCTTTGAACAATCCGTTGCGGCAAGACCAACACCACCGTAGGATGGGACTGTTGTCCCGTCCGCTTGTTGGTTCAAGACGACGGTCCTCAACTCAGGCGTGTAGTTTTCAGCCTAACCCACGTTTAGAACAAGCGTCACTTCTTTAGGCGTGGAAGCAGTTCTCGCTCCACCCACTTGGTATCGACCGTGCCTTCGGCAAACTCCTTTTGACGAAGCACCGTCGCATGGAAACTCGCCGTCGTTTTGATCCCGGTGATTCGAAGTTCACTTAAACTGCGCAACATGCACTCGATGGCTTGTTCGCGCGTGGGACGATGCACGATGAGCTTTGCTATCATCGAATCGTAGTAGGGCGGGACGGAATAGCCGGAATGCGCATGCGAGTCTACCCGCACACCCAATCCGCCAGGGAAAAACATTTTTTCAATCCGGCCAGGACACGGTTGAAAATTTTTGTCCGGATCTTCTGCATTGATCCGGCACTCGATGGCTGCACCCAATGGCTTGATATCCGACTGCTTGAATGGCAATGGTTGCCCTGCCGCGACAAGCAACTGCGACTTGATCAAGTCGACACCCGAAATCATCTCGCTCACCGGATGCTCGACTTGAATTCGCGCATTGACCTCGATGAAATAAAATTTATCGTTCTGGTCGACAATGAATTCGACGGTTGCAGCGTTGTAGTAGTTGGCTTGTTTAATGAGCCGGACCGCCGCATCGCACATTGC
>JANODW010000241.1:0-10493 GCA_031412875.1 Pirellula sp.
CTTCGCCGATCCACGTTCGGACATCATTCTCAATTGGAAAGCTTTCGCCTGGACCGGCGGCGTGACAGCGGAGATCCACTTCGTCGATGCCAACAGAGAATTTTCAGACGCGAGGATCGAAGCGTTAGGAGGCGAAGGCGAGTCCTTGCATTTGACGATGAAGGCACCTGCCTTGGCATTGATTCGTTTACGCCCCACCGTCGGCACAACGGCGAAACCGACTTTGTCGGTCACTTCGCCCGCAAACCGACTTATCTTTCAGCGAAGTCAGACTGGATACGCATCGATCCACGTCGCCGGGAGTTGCGCGTGGCCGGGAGCCGAGGTTGAGGCAAGGATATTAAGCGTTTCTAACGGCAAAGCGGGTGATTGGGCTTCGCTCGGAACAGTGCAGTCGGATTTTAAATATCAAGGCAAGCTGATCTCTCCGGCGGGCTGGTATTCGCTGGAGGTCCGAGTTCGTGGCGAGGGGAATACGGCCATTGCCTCCGTCGACCGGGTTGGCGTCGGTGAAGTATTCGTTGTGGTTGGCCGTTTTTGACTTGCGTTGAGTCAACTCCTCGGCCTCGCTGATCACATACGTTCTTTGAAGGAGTGATGCAATGAGCAAGAAAGACCTACTTGAAGCCAAAGCGCTACTTGAAAAAGCACAATCGGCGATTCCGATTATTGCCACCATTACGATGTCTATTTCCATGGCACTGCCACTTGCTGTGTTAACTCACTCCTCATCTGGCATCGGCTTTGGACTACTGATTGGGCTATCGCTTGGTTTCGGAATTGCGTACGTCACCCGTTCGATTACTCACGCTATCATTGCTATCCTTTCCCATTTGTCAGACGATGACGCAACCCATTGACAGAAGACAATCTGGAACTTGAAGCAGTCGAAAGTCATGGAACAATGTTCGCGGATCCGATCGCAACAACGAGACATGGTAAGGGTAAAGATTGGGAATGGAAAAAGAGGTTGCTTGCTCAGGGCAACGCAAGCGGCCGCAGCTTACGCAGCAATCCATTCTTGTTTGACATCGTCGTGCTTTGCTGGGAGGGCAGCCCTCAGTCGGAGCTCGCATACGATGCCCACCAAGAGGATCGGAAGGACCGGAATGTTCATCCGATTTTGAACTTCGCCTGCCAACGTCACTCCCATCGCCAAAAGAGCGTATGTTGAGACCCCTGCCAACGAGTCCGTAGCGCACAGGCAAAGCACAGGCAACATCAAGACGCACAAATCGTATTGATACGTATGCGGACTGAGTAGCAACGTCGTTGCGAGCAACATCAACGCTTTTTCCGGCGAAGAGACGGTGATACGGCGGTCTTCCATTACGCAGAAGAGCAAATAAATCATCAATGGGAGACAAACGGCCCATTTGCACCACTCGATCAGTTCGGGAGGCATGCAGTACGCAAGGGTCATCAGGTTGCACGACCAATCCAGACGGTATCCACCGTTTTCGGCGTAGCTCCCAACCGCTGCGAGCCCTTTGCTAAAAGCGATCCAAGTCTCCATTGGGATCAAGCATGCAGTGCCGCCCCATAGGATCGCAAAGCTAGTGGACGCTCCCAAAAAGAACCTCCAGTTTCCGTTGCGAAGCAATACCAAAGGAATCAGAAAAAAGAGGGTTGGTTTAATGGAAAGGATCCCAAAGACCATGCCCGCGGCGAAGTCGCGATGGCACTGCAGCAGCCGCCAAGCCCCGCATAGGATCAATAGCCAGACCACGCTCTTCTGTCCCAGAGTGATCGAAAACAGCAGCATGGGGAACAAGATCAAGCCCAGCCAGAGGTATTTGGATTTGGCCTGAATCGCTTCGTTCGCCTTGTTTGGATTCTGCGATGCTTCGACAGATGGATGGGTTGCGATATCCACGATCAGCTTGGCGGAAAGAAACGCAGCCATTACTAGGACGATCAGCCAACACACGACAGCCCATCGGTAGGGAAGGCACGCGAAGGGGCTGAATAGGACATAGTGAGGGGGAGGGTATACCGGTGGAAAGTACTGGTTCGTCTTCCATGCAAACCCAAGGACCTTGGGGTCGTATTGCCATGCCTTGAAGCTTTCCAAGTCGTAGAGCTGGCCGATATGGCCTGTGATGAACATCCGGGCACCAACCCATTCTTGCATAAAATCAGCGCCGTAGGCCGGCCCGGTTTCCTCAGCTTGCCAAGCGTAGTTGGGAGCGAAAAGAAGATAGACAACAGGCAGCATCGCAAAGACACCCAACTGCAGCCACGACGTAGACGGCCACCATTTTTTCGATTGCATTGTTAACTCGGATCGCTTTCGTGTTGGAGGACACGATGCGCTGTCCTTAAGTAGGCCCGCTGGATCGTCAAGCAAAGATCGATGAGGTCTGCAAGCATTGGGAGCAACGACTCCCAGTCGGCCACCGCTTTGCGATCGGCTTCGCCGGCCAATTCGTGAATGATGCCAGCGATCTCGGGCATCCCGATGCTTTTCGCGATTTCATGCAACGTCAAGAGCCGTGATTTCAGCGCAAACGGATTGCGTGAATCAAAACTATGAATCACTCGCTCCAGTTGGTAGCCGAGCATGATCGCGTGTTGATTGTTCATTTCGGAATCGTCCAACAACCCCGGTGGACGCCAGCCCATCGGCGATTCGGCAAATCGTTGCACCAAGGCGGGATCGTAGTTTGCCCCCTGGTCGCGTTGCAAGCGTTCTATCGCTTCGTCGTGACCGCATGGGGACAATGCAAGTTCGGAGGTCAACGCATCATACGCGTTGACGATTGCGAGGATCCTCGCGCCCAGTGGGAGTTCGGTTCCAACGACGGGTCCGTCCCCCCCGAAGGCTACATTTTGATACTCGAGGATTTCGAGAAGCTTCGGAGAATGCGAAGCCGCCTTTGCGATGTCCGAGCCAACTCGCACATGCTTTGCAATCCAAGGTGCGTGGTTGGGGTCCAGAGAATGGAGCAATTCTATTTTGGTGAAGTCGGAGGTGCCGAGAACGCCGACGTCATGCAGCGAAGCCGCGATCTCCAGCGTGTATAGCTCTCCGACGCTCATCAAACCCCGGGCGAGGGAAACGCACATTTCTGCGACGCGGTGCGCGTGGGCCGTCAACGCCGGTGCGCGAAGCGACATCGCGGCGTTTAACGTAACCACTGCGTGATAGGAAATCGGATGGTCTTCTATGTCGATCGACGAGAGCTTGATCGATTTCTTTTTTTCGGCTTCGATCGCATCTGCTTCCATCTGGGGGGACCAGCATCGCACGGCGTTTCGGCCTCCATGTTTGGCTGCGTAGAGAGCTAGGTCCGATTGTTCAATCTGAGCTTGCAAGCTCGATGCGCCGTAGATGCTGCTCGAAACACCGATACTGGCGGTAACTTTGTACGGGTCGGCCAAGTACTCTTGGATCCCTGCTCGCACACGTTCCGCCATGGCCGTCCCTTCCTCGATAGTTGCAGAGTCCATGGTGACACAAAACTCTTCGCCACCGTAGCGAGCGAGGGTAGCTTGGTTTCCGATGAGCTTCGTAACCGTCTTGACCAAATTCTTGAGAACGAGGTCCCCTGCGGCGTGCCCATGTTGGTCATTGAGTTTTTTGAAATGGTCCACGTCCATCATGATGGTGATGACGCCGCGGTCTCCCTGGTTGCGTTGTTCCCAGTTGGCTTCGATCCGTTCGAACAACGCGCGGCGATTCAGAGCTCCGGTCAATCCGTCGCGAGATGCAAGTTCGTGCAAGACTTCGTTTTGGCGGCGAATCTGCTCCCGCGAATTTTCCAGTTCCGATAACGCTTGCAGTAGATCCTTGCGTTGCGATTCCATGATCGATATGTCCTCGAAGCTGATCAACGCTCCAGAAACGCGTTCATCCCCGTCTAAAACGGGGGTCGCGTTTACCACAAAGCTGAGCTCGCTGCCGGGCCCAACGCTTAAGTGCACTTTGACGGCTGTCTTCTGCGAGTGCTCTCGCAGAGCAAAATCCCAGGGCCAGTCATCCTCGGTTTCTTTTCGCCACGGCAAATGGCTCAAACTTTCTCCCAGCAAATCATCGGTTCGACGGCCAACACTTTTTGCAAAGGAGTCGTTCACCAGAAGCATTTTGCCGGCGGCATCCAGAATTACCACTCCGCCCACGATCGTATCGAGCGTATTGCGAACACGCTTGGGAACAGCGCTCTTGGGGTCCAATACGCTCAAGGATCGAGATAGGAAAAATGAAAAACTTCCAAAGTTAAGCACGAACCCAACCAGGAGAAGCAAGCCCCACTTAATCAACGAACTGCCGATAAATTGTGAGACGGGCTCAAAAGCGATCTCCAGTTCAGCGACAGTCTTGGTGCCGCGATCCAAAGGGACGCGGACTTGATCGATAGTGGAGGGCTCGCTGGGCTTTAATGTCCAATGCAAGTGATGGTCGGGGCTTGAATACAACGTCATCCCATCGTGCCTTAAAATGCTCAAGCTCTTCAGCTCGGGGACTTCTAGCAGTGCCGCGCGGCAAGATTTTTGCAATCCCAGCCTGTCATTGTTTGACAGGTACGTCGAACAACCAGCGGCCAATTGTCGGCATATTTCTTGGCGATCCCTCTGCAATTGATTGTTATCAAACGAGATCAACCCCGAGATACCTCCAGCCAACATCGGTCCAAACGACATAGTCGCAAGGATGATCGCCATTTTATAGGTGATCTTGAGCCGAGGCATTAATGAGAGTCCGACGGGGGAAAAGTGGTCCATGCAGTGTTATCGCTGCCAAATGGGGGGCGGCACTACCCGAGTGCGAGCCACGTTACTGTTGCATAAAAGTCGATGCTAGCTGACAAAGAACCTCTGAATTTCGACTTCAAGTCTTTGGAACCCGTAAGGTTTACCGATTGTGATGGTGGTATCGATCATTGCGACTTTTTCTAAAACGACACTAACCGTGGGTACTGCATGTTCTAACTGATGACGTTGCACCTAACGTCTTAATCTCCATTCGCTAACCACTCGATAGACTTGCGTAGTAGCAATACTGGTTTTGCGCCCATGGAGGGGCGCCATTGCGTTTCCGCACGGAGGCAGATGTTGATTTTTTTCGATTGCAAAAGCGAAATGCGAGTCATGTTGGCGGCACTTGTGCTGTCAATTTGGGCTGACGTTTTGTTTTCGCAATCCGACGGTATCAAAATTGGGCCTGCGACCAAGTCCTATCCTTTACCTAAAGCATTGGCCCCGTTCGAAGCCGCGATCTCGAGTGACGAGTTTGAGAACTTGGTCGGGCTCAAGGCACAGCAGCCATTTTCTCAGGAACCTCTCCAAGGGTTACCGCAACCACCATCGCGGGCTTCGCCGAACCCAAACGAATGGTCATCGCGCCCCAGAGTTGATTCGATACCTCTGCCGGTGGCGACGGACCCACCTGCCAACCCAATCATCGCAGGCAATGCACGCGTGGTGGACGGGAAGTGGACTCCGTGGTGGCAGGAAAAATGCGCTGCAGCAATCTTGTCAGGTGACATGAGCAGAGCCCAAGGCTTTTCCCTCGAACAGTTGATTTGGCTGTCGATGGAAAACTCGCCTCGGGTTCAAAGCATTCTTATCACACCTAAGATCCAACGGACGGATATCGATATCGCCAAAGGGGATTTCGATCCACGTCGCGTAGCAAGATCGAACTACCGAGATTCGTCGGACCCGGTGGGCAACACGTTAACTACCGGCGGACCGACTCGATTCGACGAGCTGTTTTGGGAAAACTCTGTCGGGATCAGGGACCGAAACGCTTTCGGCGGGAAGACTGAATTGTCGCAATTGATCAATTCTCGCGACAGCAACTCGCTGTTCTTCAAGCCCAATCACCAAGCCGACACGAAGCTCAGTTTGAATTACACGCAACCCTTGCTGCGAGGTTCGGGACGCTACTACAACACCTCCTCCATTCGGCTCGCTGGTCTCAAAACCAACGAGTCGATTGCAGAAGCAAACAAAGCACTTCAGGATCATGCCTGGGATGTGATTTCTGCTTATTGGGAACTGGTGCTGCAAAGGTACTTGCTCGAGCAGTCGAGACAAGGGCAACTGCGTTTGATGGAGATTCGAAAGCAGCTACAGAATCGGAAAAGCCAAGACCTTTTGCCCACGCATTTGGCCAGGGCGGTGGCAGCGATATCCAATCAGCAGGCGCAGATCATTCGGCTTGATCGAGCGATTCGGGGGCTGCAAGAGTCTTTGCGTCGATTGGTCAATGCACCCGAACTTGACGCTGCGCTGTGCAATGAAATTATTCCGTTAACCATTCCGGCAACCGAGAAAATAGTTGTCCCGTTAGAGGGCGAATTGATTGCAGCGCTGGAGCATCGCGGCGACATCGTTGCTATCCAAGAGAGGCTTGAGCAAGCGATGGTTCAAAAGAAACTGGCCGTAAGCGAGCTGCGCAAGCAGCTTGATTTCGAAATGGAAGGGTACATTCGCGGTTTGCGTGGCGACAACCAACTTGGGGAAGCGTTTGTGGATCAGTTTTCCAAGGGCCCCCCTTCGGTGGCTGCGGGAGTCACGTATCAGAACCCTGTCGGCAACCGTGCTGCCAAAGCGATTTCCAAAAGTCGCGACTTGGAAATCCGCAAACTTCAGTTCGATTATTCCGATACGCTCAAGAAAGCGTACGCGGACATTTACACGGCCATCTACACCGCCGAAGGGACCTACGAAAGCACGCTTGCTTCGATTGAGAGCACGCTTTCGACACTCGAAGAGGTCGATGGGCAATATGCGCGTTTCGACGACTTCATGACCGACAATCCTTCACCAAGCAATGTTCTTAACGATTTGCTCGATGCCGAAATTCGACTCATCAATGCAGAAAACGCATGGGCCCGAAATCAAGTGGACAATATGCTCGCGATCATGAAGATCAAATATGAATCGGGTTCGCTGATGACCGTAACGGTAGATCCCGTCCAATGAAGCCCTAGGCAAGAGCGAGCTTCGCAGGTCTCCAACGGTCCACGATCACTTGCCGCCGCCAGCATTTACCAACATGGATGTGAATGCGGAGGTAAAGTCATTTTGGCCATCCCAGTTCCACATGTTTCGCATGAGGTCGGTTACCAGAATCCCTCCCAATCCCATGAGCAATAAAATCCCAAGCAGCAGTACCACATCGATTGTTCCGTAAGGGGTTTCGGGCACGCCACGCATGGCTGCTCCGGCCGCCATCGCTCCGCCAGCCAACGCTGCGTCGTCTCCGAACCCATCTCCGCCGAATCCGCCTTGCTCATCGATCGGATCAAATCCGCCTAATCCTGCGCCTGCAGGAATTGCGCCAAACTCGGTCGAGTCTTCTAATTCAATGACTTGGGATCCACTATCGTCGTCGACTTCGATTCCGCCGCTTGAAGGGGTCAGTTGGAATTCTTCGCCCTGCTGAAAATCGATCAGCGCGCCGCTTCCCAGTCCGCTGACGCCGCTTGCAGAACCAACGCCTGAACCGGAGCCACTGGCCACTTCGCCGCCCAAATCCAGACCGGAAATGCCAGTCCCCGCCAGATCGAGCGGCTCATCCTCGAGCGACAATCCGCTATCGGAAGGACTCATCAAATTGATGCCGCTTTCGGACGCAAGGCCTACGCCAGAATCCGACCCTAACACCAAGTCGTCTTCGTCATCGCTGGCTAGTTCTAGGTCCGCTCCCAACCCGAGACTGCCGCTGCTGCCGGATCCTGGAACGATGTTGGAATCGCTCCCCATCAGATCCAGTCCGCTTTTTTCAGGGGACAGATCGGCGGCCAAATTGAGATCGCTTCCCAGTTCGACTTCGCTTCCCGATCCTCCGTCGCTTTGTAGTTTCAGATCGGAAAGCGCGCTTTTGCTTTCTTCGGGCGTTCCGGGTTTTCGATTCACGAGGCGCACACCGCTGCCGCTTTTCGGATCTGGAACCAGCGCGACATCGCTCCCCATCGCTTCGTCATCGCTGACCAAATTCAAATCGCTGCCGAGAGCAAGGTCGCTTGTGCCTGCATTGCTGCCCGGTTTGCCGATGGTCGGACCTTTGCTGCCGGTCGGACCCACTTGGCGTTCGGAAACTAAAATCGAGGAGCCACCTGCTTCTTCGTCCAGTGCGTCGCCCCCTAGTTCCGATTGCACACGCTGGATTTCATCTGTCTTAAATTTCCAAGATTTGCCATCGCGATAGCCGAAAATCTCCCCGCGCGAGCGCATCTCGACGAGCTCGTCAGAGGAAACCCCGAGAATCTTTGCGGCTTCATCGAGCGATACGTAGTTTGCCATGCCGGTCGTCACTTGGAAGAGAGAACATACGAAGGGGAAATCAACACCAATAGACTAATCTACGCAAATCCCACAATCCAGTCACGGATGAAGAAATCACAAAACGCTGGCCTGCGACGATCACAACGATTGCACCGGTTCCGACGGGGAAAGGCCGGCTGGCTCCTAGGGCTAAACAGCGGGCTGGCAAACCCCTTGGAAATCACTCCGTCGGAGCTGGTTTCGGGCATCCTGCCGCATCCAATACGATCGTTTTAAGCTCCAGCCCCACTGTGCCAGAGGGCTCGATTTCAAGGATTGCCACCCAGCCTATCCATTCCGGAGGATCGACTGGGAAGTAATCGAACGCGAAATTTCCAAGGCTGTAGACGATCGGTTTGCCTCGATATGCGTCGACTGTCTGCGTGACATGCGGGTGGGCTCCGATGATCGCCGTCGCGCCCGCATCGATCCATTTTTTCGCAGATTTCAATTGGTCTGGGCGGGGGGCCGGCATCAGCTCCTCACCCCAATGCAAAAACGGAATGATCACATCGCAACCCAGTTTTTCGCGAGCAGCTTTGACTTCGACTATCACTGCTTCGTCCGAAAGGGGCGAGTTGCCGGCAACGTCGGCAGTCGCCGCATACTCCTGTGCATAAAATTCGTTGAAGCCCAAGATGGCGATTTTATGCCCCTTGATCGAGGTCACAAACGGTGCGGTCGCCTCTTTTAAATTCAGTCCACCGCCAAAGTAAGGTAGTTTCTCCCGCTTGAGCACAGCGATCATTTCTACCATTCCGCCCGGCCCGAAGTCCAACGAGTGGTTATTGGCTAAGCTCACGGCGTGAAAATACTTCTTGATAAAACGGGGGGAATCCGAAGCGCCGCGAAACACGTACGGCTTCAATCGCATCTCGCCCCCACGCCCCAGGACGCACTCCAAGTTTCCAATGCATAAATCAACCCCCTCAAATAAAGGCGCACAAGCTTCGAAGGGGTCTTTTCCATTGGCAATAACGTTGCCCGGTCCATTGTCGAGCATGATGTCCCCTGCAAAGAGGATCCTCAAGTTCTCACTCGGCTTGGCTGGTTCCGATCCGGGAGTGGCGACAATCCCGGCGGCTTGCATTGCGTCTGCGTTCGAAGACAGAAAAACGCAGCAAAAATAGATTGCGATGGCGTGCAAAGCGATCTCACACACCGTTAATGAGCCCTTGCGATCAGCGGAACACATTCTACGCTTCGTAGGTTTCCGCCATTCCAGCCGATCCAAACCGAATATCCAAGTCAGGGCATGCACGATCAAAATCTCCAAGTCGTTCGCTTTGCAAGAGTAACTCACTCGCCTGTTCAAGCTAGTTCGAGCGACGACCAAAGGAAACGAAAAAGTTGAATAATGGTCCCTACGCGTCAACTTCTAAATCGCTTTCCGGGACGCAAACACAGGGGAGAATCTCGCTCGTCTGCATGGCGAATTGGGGCTCTCGGGTGTACCGTACTTTCCCGCTCAGCAATCGGATAGCACAGCTACCGCACGCTCCGGTGCGGCAACCGCTTTCCAGTTCGACGCTGTTCTTGCCAGCGCAAACCAACAGGCTTGAATAGCTCGATTCGAATTTTGCCTCCGACCCGGTTTGTTTGAAACGCACTCGATGGTTTGCGGATTCGTTCGCAACGAATGGCTTCTCAGTTTGTTGAAAAAGCTCGTACCGAATCGAACCCGAGGGAACGCCTGCCTCCACCAACTCCGCTTGGATCCGATCCTTCCAAGTTTCCGGTCCGCAAAGATAAAAGTCAGTTTGGGACAGGGAACCCGAGTGCCGCAAAAGATCGCTCGCCTGGAATTTGCCTTCGACAAAATTGCCGTCATCAGGCCGCCGCACCCCTTTGGGCCAGCGGCTGATCCAGAACTGCAGGTTTACGTGGTTTTGTTTGCGAGCGATTTCCAAAAGCGAATCTGCAAAGGGCAGATGCTCGAGGTCGTGGCATTGGACATAGAAATAAATTTCCGGGGTACGGTGCCGAATGGATTCTATCAGCATTGGGAGCATCGGAGTGATGCCGATCCCAGCACTTACAAACATTGCATTCCGACCCGCTTTAGGTTGGAAGCAAAACGATCCCGCCGGCCCTTTTACTTTGAGTGTATCGCCCACGACCTTTTCATCATGCAGCCATCGGCTGACGCTTTCAGGGTGGTCGGACGATCGTTTCACGGAGATACGCCAATGCCCGCTGGAGCAATCGTCCGAAAG
>JANODW010000242.1:0-1925 GCA_031412875.1 Pirellula sp.
ACGTCGAGCGCCTGTTGGATCTCGCTCGGTTTGAGTCGGGTGTAATTTGCGAAGTCAAGCGAGTCGGAGATCTCATCAAACAGCTTGCGACACTCCAAATCACGGCGCTCCTCGCTCCAATTCTTGGCAGCGAAAATCTGCGACGGGATAAAGTCAGCGTCGGGGTCGAAGCGATGGTACAAGGAAACCAACTGCTCGTGATGGCTTCGATACTGCTGGTGGGTAAAAACCACCAATTGCCGAAAAAATTGCTTGAGCGCATCCCCATCGTCGCATTGTTTGGCTCGCAATTCCACCAACAATGAAATCAACTCTCGGGGCTTGAGCGGGATATAGTGCTCGCGTCCCCATGCCTCGAGCGGTGAAGGGATTTGACCGACATTCCATCTGCTCCATGGCCAGTAAAATCTAATCATCTATGGTTTATTGCACTGCTTCTTTTCGACTGGATCGTCCCGAACTCGCCTGGGCCCGATAAGATTGGCCCGATATAATTTTATTCAGCAATCTATTCGATAATTCTCCTGCTTACCGCGAAAATCTCAAAATGCTTCGAACTTTGTTAGCCTTCGCTGTTCTTGTTTTGTGTGTGAACCCATCGGAGGCGATCGATCCGATTGTTCCCAACACGAGTGTCTCTATTGTCGAGGACCAGTTTTGGATCAATGGCAAGCCAACATACGCTGGCCGGACATGGAATGGGAAAAAAATCGAGGGGCTGCTGATGAACAGCAGGATGGTGCAAGCGACCTTCGATGATTTGAATCCAGAAACACGAGCTCAATGGGCTTATGCCGACACCCAGATCTGGGATCCCGATCGCAACACTCGCGAGTTTATCGACGCGATGCCATCTTGGCGTGAAAACGGTCTGCTGGCCATCACCCTCAACTTGCAGGGAGGAAGCCCCCAAGGCTATTCCAACAAACAGCCTTGGCACAATTCGGGCTTCACTGCAACCGGAGCGCTTCGCGCGGAGTACATGAATCGACTTGCCAAGGTGATCGACCGCGCTGACCAACTCGGTATGGTCGTGATACTTGGCTATTTCTATTTTGGCCAAGACCAACGGCTCGACGATGAAGCCGCTGTCGTCGCAGCCACCGATGCTGCCACCAACTGGATACTCGATAAAGGTTACACCAACGTACTGGTGGAGGTAAACAACGAGTGCAATATCAAGTCCTACGACCATGCCATCCTCAAAGCAGATCGGATCCATGAACTGATCGTTCGGGTGAAGTCTCAGTCGCGAAACGGTAGGCGATTGTTGGTTGGAACAAGCTATGGCGGGGGGACCGTTCCGTTGACCAATGTGCTCAACGTTTCTGACTTGGTCTTGATCCATGGAAATGGTGTCTCCGACCCCAAAGTCATCCGAGACATGGTCAAGCAAACACGTCAGGTGGCCGGCTATCACAAGATGCCAATCGTGTTCAACGAAGATGACCATTTCCGCTTTGACGAACCGGACAATAACTTTGTCGCCGCTACTGAATCCTACGCGTCGTGGGGGTATTTTGATTTCCGAATGAAGGACGAACCGTATGCGCAAGGGTTCCAGAGCGTGCCGGTCGATTGGACGATCAGCAGCGATCGCAAACGCGGCTTCTTTCGATTGCTAAAAACGATCACAGGCGGCCTGTAAATGGATGGCTCACCGCAGAAGCCTTTTCGGAGAAAGCGATACACCGGCCGCAATCCTCGAAGTTTTGTCGACAAATACAAAGAGCACCAGCCGGAAAGCTATCCAGAGGACGTCGCGAAAATCATCGAAAAGGGTAAGACACCCGCAGGAACCCATCGCCCCATCATGGTTGCCGAAATCCTTGCTTCGTTGTCGTTGCGACCAGGCGATGTGGTTGTGGATTGCACGCTAGGGTACGGTGGGCACGCTTGCAAGTTGCTGGCCGCAGTGCTGCCCG
>JANODW010000243.1:0-11400 GCA_031412875.1 Pirellula sp.
TCCAAGAGGATCAAGTCGGGCTTAAACGAATCCACCTTGGTCAAGGTGTCTTGGCCATCGATCGCCATTTCTGTATCGCAGTCGATCTTGGCAAGCAAGGCTTCGAGCAACTCGCGATTCTGGGCGTTGTCGTCCGCAATAAGTATTCGTGGTGTGGTCATCAATAATACATCGAGCAAAGAGTTAAACGGCGATCGCAAGCCCAGACGCTGGGACAGGAAAATGGTTCGTCATTTGCTTGACGTCAGAACGAATCTGTTCCAAAACCACATCGTTGTCGTGCGATTTGAGCGCCAACGCTATCCACGATCCAATCGTCTTAAACTCGTCGATTCCCATCCCGCGTGTGGTCAATGCGGGCGAACCGATTCGTATGCCGCTCGGATCCATCGGCTTGCGGGTATCAAACGGTATCATATTCATATTCACCGTAATCCCACAATGATCGAGTGCCTTCTCCGCTATCTTGCCTCCTATCCCAAAACTGGTGACGTCCACCAACACCAAGTGATTGTCGGTTCCTCCGCTAATCAATCGAAGCCCATGAGACATTAACGCCTCCGCCAAAGCTCGCGAATTGTCAATCACCTGCTTGCCGTACTCTTTGAAGCTTGGCTGCAAAGCTTCCGCAAAACAAACTGCCTTGCCCGCTACCACGTGCATCAATGGCCCTCCCTGTATCCCTGGGAACACCGCGCTGTTGACCGACTTTGCAAAGTCGTTCTTGCACAAAATCAACCCGCTTCGCGGTCCTCGCAAAGTCTTGTGCGTCGTCGTCGTCACATAGTCCGCATACGGAACCGGCGAGTTGTGTACCCCAGCCGCAACCAAGCCGGCATAGTGCGCCATGTCGACCAACAGCTTTGCTCCCACTTCTTTCGCAATTTCAGCAAACTTGTCATGAAATATTTCACGCGGATAAGCACTCGCGCCCGCCACAATCATCTTCGGCTTTTGCTCGCGGGCTAACTTGGCCACTTGATCGAAATCAATCCGATGGTGAACCGGATCCACACCATACGAATGGAATCGATAAAGCTTCCCACTGATGTTGAGCTTCATCCCATGCGTCAAGTGTCCGCCTTGGGCTAAATCCAACCCTAACACCGTATCGCCCGGCTCCAACGCAGAAAGGTACACCGCCGTGTTCGCTTGCGAACCGGAGTGCGGCTGAACGTTGGCATGCTCGGCCCCAAACAGCTCCTTCGCTCTATCTATGGCAAGTTGCTCGACTACGTCTACAAACTCACAACCCCCGTAGTACCTGCGACCTGGATAGCCCTCCGCATATTTGTTCGTCAACACACTCCCAACCGCTTGCATCACCGCTGGGCTGGTGTAGTTCTCGCTTGCGATCATTTCAAGCCCTTCTTGCTGGCGAAGTGCTTCCGATTCAATCGCGCCCCATATGGCTGGATCCTGAGATTGAAGTATGCTCATGAGAATAATGTTTGGTGAAGTAGTCGGTTGGTAACGATGGCTATTCTAGATTTCAAATTGCACGCTGGATTCTCGTTTAGGTCGCGTCTTACGTCAATCTATGTTCGGGAACCGCAGCCCATGGGTGTTGCGATAACACACCCAACAAAAGGTCAACCGATTGACCGTAACCGCGAAAAAATCACAACCCGGCGTGTGTGCGAGGGATCTGCAATGACCGCATCGGTTTTAACGAATTCCCGGCCTGTAACGCTCTCACTCTCCAAAGAAGCCGCCGACCAGTTTCAGCACCTTCGCTTCAAACCGACCTGCTACCATCTCGCCGGGCTTCGTCGAGGCCTCAGTGAGCTGACAGGTCCCCAGAAGGAATTTCCCTCCCCCCATGGGTCCGCCCGGCTGACCAACACCCAATTTGTTGACTGTCCCTCGAATTTTTACGTGCTCTGAATCTTCATTGGGAACCGTAAAATCTGCGTTGTTAAAACGGATCGTCAAAGTAAATTTTTCGCCAGTCGACGATTTTCCATTGAATTCGACCATCGGCGGCAACGATTCCGGCGCTACCCCAAAGCTCATGAAACCCATCGAGAACCGCTTCGAAGAGACTTTAACCTCCTCAAACACAATATCCTCTCCATCGATCCGCAACGTTAAACTGCCCGACGACTCCTTCCCCTTGGGCCCGCGTTGCCAAAAAGTAGCAAACTCCCCCGATGCGATCCCTACTTCCTTGCAATACGTCGCCCGACGCGGCTTGCTTGGAATCTTGACCGGCCAACTTCCCAATTCCTTTTGAATCCGCTGCCGACGAGAGTCGATGAACTGCTTCATCTCCCTCTGAGCGTTCACCGCCATCCTTTGTCTTGGGTGCAAATGCGGCTGAAGCAAATTCGCGAGCTCGTCCACCTTTGACTTCAACCCGTCCTCATCCCAATGCTTGGCCAGCAACTCGACAAGTACCCTTCGATACCCTTCCTTTCCCGATTCGTTACTGAAAAGACGATTCGCTAACAGGGAGTTCGCATAGACCGATTCGTTCGGTTTGGAGAAACCACCAAACGGGCCGGCCATCGTCGTCCATAACGAATCCGCTCCCCAAGGCATAAAATGAAGCCGACCGGTCTTCGGATTGTCGTACACAAAAAAATTATTTTGATTGGCGCTGTATCCATCCCAAAACGCTAACAAGCTTTCTGTCGCCCAAAAACGATAGAAACTCTCCAAATCAATCACCTGCTCCAACCTCCCTAAATCCAACACATCCTCCTGTAGCAACTCAGATAACGCGTTCACTTTCCATTTTTCTGGCGACGCGTTCGGTCCCGATTTGTGATCCATCCGAGGAATCGACTTCTTAGCGAAATCCGAAAGCGTGCCCTCGAGAAGATCGCCACTCCCCGAACCGAAATTTGTAGAAAGAAAAGCCTTATCTACCGTCTCCACGATGCTGTAAACTCCCAAATGCTGGTCATTCACATAAACGTTCGCGAAGCCCACTCGCGGTGCTGGCACCCCCACTTCATTGAAAAAACGATACGCCATGAACTGGCTGATCAAAGGCATGTCCTGCTTGTTATTGTTCAACGTCAATCGCTTGATCGCACCCATCGGGGACTGCTCAATGTACTGATCCAACTTGATTTTGAACGACGGGAAATGATCATCCACCGACCCAAAGAACCCTTTCTTTCGAATGCCTACATCCGCTATCGCAAAACCGTTAATACGAATGCCCGCGCGGAAGGTGTCGAACGCAACTGCGCTCGGGTCCAACATCGAATCCGAGAAATCCCTCTTCTGAACTCGCATCTCCTCCCACAACTTTGGCTCCATCGTGATCTCAATCTTCGAGACACGATCGCTCCCGTATAAAGTCGACGCATCGAATGCCTTTGGATCGTCGGAACGCCCGAAGTCGCCCGAACTGAGAACGGTCAACGCCAAAAAAGTGGTGCGAATCCAAAGTAGGTGCATTGTGCCCTCTCTACAACTAAAAATGCGGGTCGAATTATCCATTTCCAAAAGCCATTGTATCATGAACTCCACGGCCTCGATTCGACACGCAGCCAGCTCTCACTCATTTGCACGTCCGTCCACCCCAATCCTTCAATGCCTTTGACAATTAACTTCATGAACACGAAAACCCACCTCGCACTCGCCTTCGCATTGGTGTTCTCATTTTTTGCTCCCTCATCGATCGCAGACGAAAAGCCGGAGACAATCGCTTTGGAGTACGCCCCCGGACCAATCAACAATCCACTCAAAGGCCTTGTACCTTACGCTAGCGACTCCAACGTCCACTTCCCGCATGCGATGGAATTCCAATACCTAGGCTTGGCTGCGTTGATGACAGGCTACGATACCTTCGATTGGAAACCGATGGAGACTTTGCTGAACTCGGTGGCGAGCCGGGGTCACCAAACCATTTTTCGAATCTACCTGGAGTACCCCTCCAAAACAAACACGATTCCCAAGTTTCTAATCGACGATGGACTCAAGGTTCATAAGTACCTGAACACCAACACGCAGCCTCTCCCCCCAGCAACCGTCGAGACCCCTGACTATGAGGACCCAAACCTACGTAAGGCACTTCAGAATTTCATAATCGCTCTAGGGGCGAAGTACGATGGAGACCCGCGAATAGGCTTTATCACCGCCGGTCTGCTGGGGACCTGGGGCGAATGGCACACCTACCCAAAGTCCGAATTGTTCGCTTCCAAAACCGTTCAATCCGAAGTGATGGACGCGTACCGAAATGCGTTCAAGGTAACGCCAGTCTTGCTGCGCTATCCGGCAGGCGACGACGTCTGGGGCAAAGCACCCAACGCACAACTACCGTTCGGCTACCATGACGACTCGTTCGCTTGGGCCACACTCGATACCGGCAAGCAACAAGACGACTGGTTTTACATGCCGTCTTTGAAAAAAGCGGGGCCTGCTGCAATCGACAAATGGAAGCGTCATCCCATCGGCGGAGAAATCCGACCGGAAGCTTGGGGAAAGGTATTCGACGCCAACCCAGGCGATCCTCGCATCCAAGATTTCCGAAAGTGCGTCGATGCAACGCACGCTTCCTGGCTCATGGACACCGGAATGTTCCAACGCAAACCCACCGAGGAACGCAAACGACGCGCTGAATTAGAAGTGAGACGCTTGGGATACGAGTTCCACCTCTCCTCCATCACACACTCTATTCACAAGGGTACACTCTCTCTACAAATCGAATTGCACAATCGGGGCGTAGCCCCCTTTTACTACGATTGGAAACCAACCTACGGGATCCTATCCGAAGGCAAACTGATCAAAACCATCCCCTCGACCGGACAACTTTCCGGCCTCCTTCCCGGAGACACTCCTCGGATCTGGCGGGACCAATCGGAGGTCTCGGACCTTCCCAAGGGAACCTACACCATTGCATTGCGGATCTCAAATCCGTTGAGCAATGGACTGCCGATTCGCTTTGCGAACAAGTCCCAGGATCAAGATTTGGACGGCTGGGTCTCGCTGGCAACCTTCGCCCTGAGACCCTAACGGACGGCCCCTAATAAAAGCCGTTCAAGAAAATCCAACCGTAGGATGGGACCATTGTCCCGTCCGTTTGTGTGTGCGGGACAATGGTCCCAAACTACGGCAGGTATGTTTCAGCCTGCCGCTCGCCTTGGCATGGCGACTCCGATGCGGTCACGCGGTAGCTAAACCGTTCTGCTCTTGGTTTCCTGAGGGTTTTCAGCCGTCGGTACCAATTTGGCGACAGGTTCTGCGGGTTTTGAAATCGCAGCATCCAGTTCGATCTCTCGGCCCATGCTTTCATGCTCAATCGAATGATGCAGATACTGCACGGCTTCATCGATCGTGTCAGCTTGCATGAGCAAGAACTCACCCTTGCGAATCAATTTCAACGCGCGATCGACCGCGTTTTGCCAACCTTGCATCTCATGAATCTCTTTGACCCGTTTCCCACCGTCCATGCCTTGTTTAAACAACGACATGATCTCGCCCGGCTGACGCCCGCGAAGGTACTGATCTTCGTAAAGAATAATGCGATCGAAATGGTCCGCCAATATCTCGCCCTGCCGAATCATGTCGACGTCGCGCCGATCTCCTGCCGCGGAGTAAATAACCGTTCGCACCGGATGCGGAAACTGGTCCAACGTCTCTGCTATCGCCAACAAAGACGATTGGTTGTGCCCATAGTCGACAACGACCGTCGCACCATGAATTTCCATCAGATTGAATCGGCCTGGAACCTTGTCCATGTGCGACGAGAACGATTCGAGTCCGAGCCGAATCTGCTCGCAAGGCATTCCCAGAGCCCAACAGGCACCGGCAGCAGCAAGCACATTCTCGACTTGAAAACCGATTCGTCCGCCATGGGTCAACGGAATCCGATCCAGTGTCAACAATACAAAATCCGTTTCACCCTCTGCCAGAATGACCGAATTCTCGCGTACGAACGCACCGCGTCCACCCTTCGCTCGATGAGCCGAAAGTATAGGATCGTTTCCATCCAACGCAAAGAACACGACCGAACCTTTGCATTTCTCGGCCATCTCCGCAGTCAACGGGTCATTGGCCTTCAGTACGCCATAACCGTTCTTGTGTACCGCCTCAATAACACATCGCTTGACACGAGCCAATTGCTCGATGGTTTCGATGTCCGCCAATCCCAAATGGTCTCCTTCACCGATATTCGTCACAACACCGACATCGCACATATCGAATCCAAGCCCCTCGCGAAGGATGCCCCCACGCGCTGTCTCCAAGACGGCGGCCTCGACCGCTGGATTCATTAGCACCGACCGGGCGCTCTGCGGACCACTGCAATCGCCTGCGTCGATTCGTCGGCCTGCTATGTAAATGCCGTCCGTGCAAGTCATCCCAACTTTTTTGCCGGTGCATGCAACGATGTGCGAAATCAAACGTGTCGTGGTCGTCTTGCCATTCACTCCCGTCACACTGACAATCGGCACACGTCCATTGTTGTTGGCTGGATACATCATATCGATGATCGCTTGCCCGACCGGTCGAGGCGTACCCGAGGATGGCTCGATATGCATCCGCAAGCCTGGACCAGCGTTCACTTCAACGATCACGCCCCGTTGCCCCTGTAGCGGTTGCGTGATGTCCTGTGCAACCACATCCACCCCCGCACTGTCTAATCCAATCACTCGCGCTGCTTCCACACACTGACGAGCTACATCGGGATGGACCAAATCCGTCACATCGGCGGCCGTGCCACCCGTGCTGAGATTGGCATTGCGTCGAATCAAAACTTTCTTGTTCAACGGAGCGATCGTATCCGGCGTCAACCCTTGCTCCAGCAACACGCCAAGCGCTACGGAATCGATTTTGATCTTGCTCAACGAAGTGCTATGCCCATCGCTTCGACGCGGATCCTCGTTGACCACATCGATCAACTGCTGAACGGTCGACTGGCCATCGCCAATCACGTGCGCCGGTTCGCGCCGCGCCGCGGCCACCATCTTGCCTCCGATGACAAGCACACGGTAATCGTCACCCGGAGCATGACGCTCGCAAATGATCGAACTGCCCTCTTCGCGAGCAGCCGCATAAGCCGCTTCGACTTGCTCTCGATCCTGCAAGTTCGTCGCTACGCCGCGACCATGGTTGCCATACTGCGGCTTGACCACCACAGGCAAACCGATGTCCTCCGCTGCCTCCCAAGCGTCTTCCGCGCTCTCGACAGGTCGGCCTTCCGGTGTCGGGACGCCGATCGTCTTGAGAAGCATGCGCGTTAAGTCCTTGTCCTGCGCAATCGACTCTGCAATCGCACTCGTGCTGTCTGCTTCCGCAGTGCATATTCGCCTCTGCAAATGCCCATGCCCTAACTGAACGAGACTCCCCTCGTTGAGCCGCCGCCACGGGATACCTCGCGATCGAGCCGCTTCCACAATCGCCTTCGTGCTCGGACCAAGACAAACATCGTATCCATACTCTTTCAATTTTTCGACTTCAGCCGCCACATCAAACGGAGTGTCATGCACTGCAGCCAATATGAGCGCAAACGCTTTCTCTATGCAAGCGAGGCCCAGCTTCTCTTCTTTAAAGGCAATCGCAACCTTGTAAATGCCGTCCTTGTTCGTCTCACGCGCCCGGCCGTACCCAACCGGCGTCCCGGCCAACGACTGCAGTTCCAACGAAACATGCTCCAGAATATGCGCCATGTAAGTGCCGCGACGAAGGCGTACAAAAAATCCCCCTCGCTCTCCGACACTGCAGCGGTGTTCGACCATCGTTGGCAACCATGCCATCAGCCGCTCGTTAAATCCCGGAATCATTTCCGAAGAAGTATCCTTGAGTTCTTCTAGGTCCACCCAAGCTTCGAGCACTGGGAAATTCGCCCAGATATTCGGACCTCGGAGTTTATTCACCTTGAGAATCTGCATGACTTCCTCTGTTACCTTGGTTGTTTTTTCGGAGAGAACCTTAGCTAGCACTCTATTGTGTTCGGAACCAGCCGCCGGCGATATATCCAGCAACATGATTTTCCGCACACTCGATTAGCCGGCCTGATTCACGATATAGGCCCGCTCAAGTGGTTGCGTTCTGCTTGGAAGAGGGTTGCAAACCGCGGGCCAAGGGCATTCTGTTTGGAATTGATTCGTATTTCCAGTGGAAAAATCGCGAAAGGTGTTCCGATTGGAAATGGCCGTTGCAAAGATGCTGCAGTCGATTCGACTGCATTGACGGTTCACAATGATGGCAAGCATTTGTCTATAGGGTTCCAATACCGGAAAAACGCGATTCTTCGCTCGATCCCTTGATCGTCCAAACTCTTTTTTCCCAACAATCAAAAAAGCTGCTCCAACAAGAATCGCGCAGGAATTGAAATCCGTTTTTTTTCCTTCAATCAAGCCTATCGGCTAGGCCGACTTACAAACGCCTTGATGTCCGCCTCCGCTTTGGTTTCCACCCCCGGCTTTTGCAGGAATCCGAGATCCTCGAACCAGTCGATGAATCGATTTTGCCACGTCCCGTACGGGATGCCGTTTCGATAAGTCAATCCGCCCGAAGCGCCGTTGGATCCGGGGTGAAAGCCGTTTCCGTAAATATGCATTTCGACATTCGGAATTCCGGCCTGTAACATGGCCAAAAAATACTCATTGGCCCAGATCGCATGGCCGCGGTCTCCAGCCCCAGAACAAGTGATAAACGCCGGAGGCGCATTGCGAGGGATCGCCGTCTTGGGGCTGCGAGCGAATGGGGTCGGACCGGGATAAACAATTCCAACGAAGTCCGGACGCGAGGTGACTCCCGCCAATGGATCGCTCGGCATATTGTTCGCAGAATCAAAGGCCTCAAAACCCACCGCCGCCGGGGATGATAACTCCGCGCCTGCCGAGAACCCCATAATACCGATCTTCTTGGGATCGATTCGCCATTGCTCGGCATGCTTGCGAACCATGCGTATCGACTGCATCGCATCGTTGACCGCATCGGTCTCGGCCACATAGCCGTCACTCCGCAACCTATTTCGCAAAATGACCGTGTTGATCCCATAGTTGTAAAAGAAGGGGACAAAGTCGGCGCTTTCGCCCCCGACATTCAGCGTCCTATGCCCCCCACCGGCCGCGACGATAACCACCGCCCCAGTATTGATCCCTCGCTCCACCATATGCACTTCAATCGAGGGATTGTGAATGTTGACGATGCTAGAGATGCGACCCGGCACCGCGCTGGACATGTTGTACTTCTCTGCCTCTTTGATCCGATCCTGCTTCAAGAACGACGAACCAGGCGGATACAATGGCACCACAATCCCACCCGGCAAGATAGGTTGGGGCACATAAGGCTCGTCCGTCGACGGGCCAGGTGACGGAATTCCCATCGGCGCAGGAATTGAAATCCCCGCAGCCTGTGTTCCGGTAGCCTGTGTTGCGGCTGCCTCCTGGGCAACGAGATTGACGGACCCATGAAACGCCGTAAACAACACCATCAACGCCGCGATCCTGTGCGTGTTTGTTATCCAGCCCGGAATAAAACACTCGCGACTTCCCCGAATTCTTGCCATTATGCCTGCCATGATACTTGCCAAAAGAAAATGCGCGCTGCTCTCACCAAGACCGCAGCGCGTTTTATAAGCCCTCAACCAAATCCACATGGATGCGACTGGCGTTAAACGTTTTCAAGCGGGGCTGTCGAATCGCCAAATCGCTCAAGATCTCGTACACCCATCGTTTCCGCCATGCTTAAGAACAAATTGGTCAACGGCTTGGAACGATGATCGATGAAACGGCCGGGAGTCAATGCACCGCCCCCATTGCCCGCCAGCACGATCGGCAAATCCGCATGCGTATGTCGATTGCCATCTGCATTGCCGCTGCCATAAACAATCATGGAGTTGTGCAACAACGACTTGCCGTCTACGTCCTGTGCTTTGGCGAGTTTATCCAAAAACTCCGAGAACATTTGAACATACCACAAATCGATGGCTTCGACCTTCTTGATCTGATCCGCTTTGTTTTGATGGTGGGTCAAGTCATGATGCCCCTCGACGATGCCAATATGATCAAACGACCGATTGCTTCCGTCGTGCGCAAGCAACAACGAGGCCACCCGCGTAGAATCGGTCTGGAATGCCAAGAACAACAGGTCATAAGTCAATCGAACATACTCTTCGAACGATTCGGGAATGCCCTCCGGAGTATGGACGGCCGGATCCGCGGACTTGCCAAATCGCTCCGCTTTCTCGATTCTCTTCTCCAATTCTCGCACTCCGTCCATGTACTGCGATAGCTTGTCCTGATCGGTACCCGATAGTCGACGTTGCATGGCGCGCGCGTCCTCTAAAACAAAATCCAATATCGACTTCTGCTCGCTGCGCCGACGCGCTAGCGCATCGTTGCGCTCCCCCGGATTCCCCGAACCAAACAACCTTTCAAACACCGACCTCGGATTCGATTCCGGCGACATAGGCCTCGTCGCGGAACTCCACGAGATGTTGTATTGATAAGCACAAGAATACCCCGAATCGCAGCCGCTCGTTTGTCGCTTCGAATCGCACGTCAACTCCAACGACGCCAAACGGGTCTCGTCTCCAATCGACTTGGCTATGATTTGGTCGATGGACACTCCAGCGCGGATGTCGCTCGCACTCTTCTTTAATCGCACGCCTGTCAAAAAAGTTCCATTCCCGCGCGCATGGTCCCCACCCCCATCGGGACCCCCATTAGCCGACAAATTATCTAAACCTTTCAAAACCTGAATCGAACTGCGATGCGTTTCGAGCGGCTTCAGCGTCTGACTCATCTCAAAGGAACCCGCATCCGCTGCACCGGCAACGCTCGGCCACCACGCATGCGGAATAGCGCCGTTGGGGAAATACACAAAAGCGGTTCGCAAAGGCGCACCAGTGGCCGTCGTCCCGACTGCGGCTGCATTCGATGCCAACAATCGCGTTGACTGCGTGGACTCCATCGCAGGGAGCGCCAGACAAACCCCTATGCCCTGCAAAAACCGTCTTCGCTTGATCGTGGCTCGATGTAATTCCATGGCTTCCTCAAAACTAATTTCAAATAGGTTTCAAACAATTCTTCAACAAAAGCGGCACGGCGCAAGCCGTCCGGTCGGGACCTGTAAAAAATCTCTTCCTTCTCAGCAGCCGCGACACCGGAGGGCTCGCGCCCTGCCGCTACGAAAGTGAATGCCATTTGGCGCAAGCCTTCCAGTGTCACGCCGCATAAATTCTCACTCCGATTTCGACCTGCCAGCCGTTTCATTTAAGCTGCGACGTTTCAAAAATGGAGTCGAATACACAACTCCTTCCAGCAACGCAAAAGCCCTCCCGTCTGCTCGCTCAATCCTCTGTACAATTTCGTCCAATGCATAGTTGTCCCTGTAATCTAAACCCCGGCCAAGCGCGTAAGTCATCATCTTTTCGGCCATGCAATAGAACATTTCTTGTTTGTGGTTCGTCGCAACGGCTTTCTTAAGCTCTAC
>JANODW010000244.1:0-2981 GCA_031412875.1 Pirellula sp.
GCCAGAACTGCGATCGCCGATTATCCTCTTTAGCTACTACAACCCGATTTATCATCGCGGCGCGGCTACGTTTTTAAAGCAGGTGGCTCAAGCGGGGGTGAAGGGCTTAGTGGTGCCCGATCTGCCCCTAGAAGAATCGGAGACATTGCTGAAACAGTCCGCCGAGGTGGGCGTTGAGGTGACGCTTCTGGTGGCACCCACTAGCTCTAAAGAACGGATTCAGACCATTGCCAAGTTTTCCCAAGGCTTTATTTACCTAGTTAGCACCACGGGCGTTACGGGTATTCGCACCAAGCTTGAGACGATGCTAGGGAAAAAAGTTCAACTGACGAGCCGAATCGAACGGAATCACATCGATTCGCGGGCGCTCCGATCTCAATTCCTCTAAGTCGAAACCAGCCTTTCTCGCAACCACCAACAATGCACCCTCTGTTGGATCGCCATCAATCTGCCACTGGTTTTCCTTGAATCGCAGGTCCGCATCGTTGCAAAGGACCCCAGCACGCAGGCAACGCTCTAACCCAATGTCGACCGAAGTGTCAGCCTTCCCGGTGCATGGACCAACATGACAACTCAATTCCCCTTCTGGCGAATATCCACCACCGGAAACGCGATAGGTTCCAGACAGGGTCTGAATCTCGGTGACGGTCATTTGGTTCTCGGTGATCGTTCCGGTTTTGTCCGAACAAATGACAGTGGTGCCTCCAAGCGTCTCCACTGCCGGCAGTTTGCGAATGATCGCTTTCCTCTTTGCCATCCGAGCCACACCGATCGCAAGCGTAATTGTCAATGCGGCAGGTAGCCCCTCTGGAATCGCACTGACGGATAAAGCCACCGATGCCAAAAGCATTTCAATCACAGGCTTGCGATGCCACCAAAAGCCGATCACAAAGTTAAGACTGGCCAACAAAAGGATCAACCACAACATCATGCCGCTTAGGTGAGCCAAACGTCGTGTGAGTGGCGTGGTGAGTTCATCTGCGGCATCGATCAAATGCGAGATGCGACCGATCTCCGTGCGATCGCCCGTGGCAGTAACCAACCCAAGGCCCTGCCCCGAAGTCACCAAGGTCGACGAAAAGGCCATGTTGGTTTGATCCGCCAGCCCAACACTTTCTGCCAAAGTCGCTACCGTCTTGCTCACCGGTACCGATTCACCGGTCAAAGCTGCTTCGGCGATCCTCATTTCGTTTACCTGAAGCAATCGCATGTCTGCAGGCACCTTGTCACCGGCTGCCAAAACAACAATGTCACCGGGAACGAGTTCCGCAGACGCCAGTCGCTGCCGCAACCCATCTCGTATCACCGTTGTCTCAGTGACAATGCTCATGGCCAATGCGGAGATAGCTTGGATGGCTCGTGATTCTTGGACAAAGCCAATGATGGCATTGAGAAGAACCACCCCAAGAATCACACTCGCATCGACGGGTTCCTTAAGCCAAGCCGTCACGGCCGCTGCGACCAACAATACGTAGATGAGTGGTTGATGAAATTGCAGCAAAAAACGAACAAAAGGTCCTTTGCCTGTTCGAACGGCAAGTGAATTCTCTCCGAAGTGTTCACGGCGCTCGACCACTTCTTTCGCCGTAAGTCCCTGGTCCTGCGTGGACCCCTGCGCGGTCAATGCAATGGAAGCATCCATGCGAAACCATTCTTTAGCAACTATATCTTTTGCAATTGTATCTTTATTCATGACTGGATCTCCGTGGCGCGGGCTTGTCGTCGATAAGCCATGTGTTCGCAGGTCGCTATTGCCCAAAGCATCATAGCCGATGATTTTGATTTGAAGTCGATCACCTTCAAATCAATCTCGGTCCATGAGGGATTCTGTCACTATTGCCTCGATTCGATTACCAGCACGATGACGAACACCGTTTCACTGAGCACGAACACGACGATTCTGTTCGAATGGGCCATTGCCGCCATTTCGGGCTTGCCTCTAGGGAGGCAACGATTGGCAGCTCTATTGGCTGGAAACCTGTGCTGGCTGCTAAGAGTTAACATCCCGCCGGGATAAAGCCAACGGTAATGCGTTGGCAAACAAGCGACTTCGCGCCGATTTACGCTTTGAGGATTTCTTGAATGACTCGCTGAGGTTCGACGCCGGTAAGTCTTTGTTCTAATCCTTGAAATGGAAATGCTAAGCGAGCGTGGTCGATTCCCATGCAGTGCAAAATGGTCGCGTTGAGATCGTTCACGTGGACAGGATTTTCCACGACGTTGTAGCTGAAGTCGTCGGTCCTGCCGTATTCCACGCCGCCTTGGATACCGCCGCCAGCCATCCACATGGTGAAGCACTTGGGGTGGTGGTCTCTACCGTAGTTCTCTTTCGTTAGTTTGCCTTGGCAGTAGATCGTGCGTCCAAACTCGCCTCCCCAGACTACCAACGTCGAGTCTAGAAGACCTCGTTGCTTCAAGTCGGTGATCAATGCTGCGCTGGCTTGATCCACGTCGCGGCATTGGGCGGGCAAGTCGGCAGCGATGTTGCCGTGCTGGTCCCAGCCTCGATGCAAAAGCTGAACCACTCGGACGCCTCGCTCCACCATCCGGCGGGCCAGCAGGGTGCTGGCTGCAAAGGTGCCTGGTGTTTTTACTTCAGGCCCGTACAGGTCTAAAACCGATTGCGGTTCGTTGCTTAAATCGACCAGATCCGGAACACTGCTTTGCATTCGGAACGCCATTTCGTATTGCGCAATTCGGGTCTGAATCTCTGGGTCATGCAACGCATCAAAACGCTGTTGGTTTAGTCGAGAGAGCGCATCCAACATCGCGCGTCGATCCGAAGCCGTGACGCCGTCTGGATTGGGAAGATAAAGGACCGGATCGCCGCCGGTTCGGAGCGCGACGCCTGCATAGCGAGTAGGCAAATACCCGCTGGACCACATGCGAGTGAACAATGCTTGAGCGGCCGCACTGCTGGACCAAGTAGGAGTCAACACCACAAAGGCAGGAAGATTATCGCTTTCGCTCCCCAGCCCATA
>JANODW010000245.1:0-3633 GCA_031412875.1 Pirellula sp.
ATGCGTTGCGCATGGGCTCGGACGGATGGGTGTACGCGTGCCACGGTTTCAATAACCAGTCCACGGTCCAAGGCAAGGACGGTCATGCGATCTCGATGACGTCGGGCAATGTGTTTCGTTTCCGACCAGACGGATCTCGCGTGGAGTTATACACGCAAGGGCAAGTCAATCCGTTTGGCATGGCGCAGGACCGATGGGGATTTTGGTATGCCGCCGATTGCCATAGCAAACCGATTTCGCAATTGATTCGAGGTGGCTGCTATCCCAGCTTTGGACGCCCCGACGACGGGCTAGGGTTCGTGCCTCCGATGATGGAGCACTTGCACGGTAGCACCGCGATCTCCGGTCTAGCGCATTCCAAAGACTCGCATTTCCCTAAGGCTTTTGAAGATAATTTCTTTAGCGGCAACGTGATGACATGCCGCATCAATCGCAACCTATTGACCTACCGAGGTGCAACGGCCAAAGCGAACGCAATGCCCGATTTGCTCACCAGTGACGACCCATGGTTTAGACCTGTGGACCTGCAATTTGGCCCCGATGGTTGTTTGTACGTTGCGGATTTTTATAACAAGGTGATCGGTCACTACGAAGTCCCCCTCAACCATCCGGACCGGGATCGGACCAGTGGCCGCATTTGGCGAATCCGTTGGACGGGCTCCGGAGAAACCATTCGACGCGTTGCTGGTCCCACGATCAGCGATCCGGAGTCCCTTTTCGCCGGCTGTGTTGTCGATGGTGCGCCGGTGGGCACCGATGGTGGGTTGATGGCACGCGCGGTCATGCTTTCCAAAGGCAACGATACGCTTTCAGCGATGCGGGCCTATCATTTGTATGAACGCTCGGCTTCGAGCGACGACGAACCCATTTCGTTGCTCCAACAATTAGCGCGCGAAGAAGTCGTCAATGACGCGATTCTCCATCAATCCATTTTGATCTCCGTGCGCGATGGGTTGGTGCGATCTAGGAAAAGGGACGCGGCGGCCTATGGCTCCACCCTGACGGAGCTGATCAGCGAACGCGCGTTGGAGATGGCGACCAAGCCGGCCTCGTTTTCCATGGATGCACCGTATGCCCGGGCTCTCACTCGCATATTGCTCTCGCTCAAAGACCGTCATGCTACGGCCGCACTGATCGCGCTCAGTGAAAAGCAAATGCGCACAGCGAATGCACCGGGCCAGCCGGACCGAGTATTGATGGAAACGCTGCAATCGATTTCGGAGGTGATCGACGAGTCCAACATGGATCGGTTCCTCGCATTGTTGGACGCCACCACCAATGACGCCGATGCGCGTGGAGAACAATTGCTCCGAATCGCGAAGCGTCAGATGCAACAGCAAGGCAAAGTGCTCGATAGTTTGGCCCGGCGTTGTCGCCAAATGGTCGGAGAGATCGCTGGGCAATGGCATAGCGAAAGTCCATTGATCCATTGGGCAGGACAATCCACTAAAAAAGAGGATCGCAAAGACTGGCCCACGGAAAAACGAACCATCGCCTCAGGAAATGCGGGGGACGCAACCCAACGATTGTTCTTCAGCAGCTTCCCGTTGGGAGAAAGCTACACCGGCACTTGGTCTACCAGCCCATTCGTTGCCAACGGCACGCTCGACTTTTTTTTGGTAGGTCACAACGGATTGCCCAGCAAGCCCGATTCTGCAAACAACTATGCTTGCTTGGTCAAGTTGGATGAGTCAGGCAATGTGGTCGAGGAACTCTATCGAGCCATGCCACCCCGAAGCGATATCGGAAAACGGGTCCAGTGGGATCTAAGTTCACATCAGGGAGCCACGGTTCAAATCCGAGTGGTGGATGGCGATGCGACCGACAGCTATGCATGGATTGGGATCGGTGAAAGTTCACGCCAGGGTCTCAACCCGAGCACTGCTCGCGACCGTTGGGAACGCGTCCTTTCTCTCGTCGCACTTTGCGGCTTTCCAAACAATGCCGATGGCCTGGATAAAACCATCAAACTGCTCCGAACCGATCAAGCGGACTGGACGAGCCGATATCGATTGCATCGGCTGAACAACCAGGGCTTGCACGCCGAAGCGGTCGAACTGGTGGACTTCACGGTAGAAAACCATTGGAATGATCTATTGAAACGGATCGGCGTTGACACAACCGCTCCACCGGCCTGGAGTTGGAAACTCGAGCCCGATCGTCTGCTGCAATTAGGCGATGCGATATGCAAACGCTGTTCGTACAAAGACCAGGAACGTCTCGTTGTTAGGCTGTCCAAACAGCGTTCGTCGCACGGTTTGATGGCGACGTTGTGCGAGCGTGGATCGCTTTCGCGCGATGCCCTGCGGGCCCTGCCCAATGGCTGGTGGGAAGGTTTGACGGCTGAGACCAAAACACGCATGGAGGCACTTCGACCCGACGCCTCTGCCTCGAATCGCCTCCAAGTTGTCGAACGGAAAGCGGCTGCCATTGAAAAGATGGCTGTGGACATGAAGGTGGGCGCGAAGCAGTTTGCAGATCGGTGCGCCGCGTGTCACAAACTGGGCGATCAGGGCAAGGTGATAGGGCCACAGCTTGAGGGTGTAGGAGCGCGTGGTATCTTGCGTCTCTGCGAAGATATCTTATGGCCAGATCGCAACGTGGACGAAGCGTTTCGGATGACGATCATGGTGCTCGATGGGGGAGAGTCAGCCAACGGACTCGTTAGCGACCGGACGTCGGAATCGTTGATGCTGACAGAACAAAGCGGCAAGCAACGACGGATCTTGATCCGCGATATCGAGCAGGAAAAGGCCAGCAAGCTCTCGCTGATGCCGGGGAATTTTGATGAGTTGATGACGGATTCTGAATTCGCGTCGCTGATCGGCTATTTGCGAGCGAGCGCCTCGCGGCCGCAATAGTATAGGCGGTGTGTCTCCCCGACCACGTTCTCACCCTATGGCATTGGTCCTGGCGGATTGCTTGCGATTGATGCATAATTCTCAGCCACCCAGATTTTGGAAATCACGGGCTGAGGTGGACATTCACTCGGCAGGCGGGTGGAAGTTACGATTTCCTCAGATCACACAGCACTTGAAGGCAGCTTTTCATGGCAAAAATCAAAGTCAAGAATCCCGTAGTCGAAATGGACGGCGACGAGATGACTCGCATTATTTGGACGAAAATCAAGGAAAAGCTGATTCATCCGTACCTCGACATCGACCTCAAGTACTTCGACCTCAGCATCCAAAGCCGAGATGCAACGAAAGATCAGATCACCGTCGATTCGGCCAACGCGACCAAAAAATACGGGGTCGCAGTCAAGTGCGCCACCATCACGCACGATGAAGCCCGGGTCAAGGAGTTTGGCTCGCCGGAAATGTTGCGAAGCCCCAATGGGACCATTCGAAATATCCTTAACGGCACGATTTTCAGAGAGCCGATCATTTGCAAGAACGTCCCCCGATTGGTCGCGCATTGGAATAAGCCAGTCGTGGTCGCTCGTCATGCATTCGGTGACCAATACCGCGCCAGCGAATTTCGATTTCCCGGCAAGGGAACGGTCAAACTCACCTTCGTTCCCGCTGACGGTGGACCCGCGATAGAAAAAGAGGTCTTCAAGTCCGATGGGTCTGGCGTAGCGATGGCCAAGGCGAGCCGTTGATCCTTCGCGGCCACGACGAGGTGATCTTC
>JANODW010000246.1:0-1765 GCA_031412875.1 Pirellula sp.
GTTATGTGCTCAACGAACGCCTAGAACATGCCCTTGCGAAAAAGTCGCGATGCAATGATCGGATCGATGCGTTGCTTTTTCTGGACATCGATGACTTCAAATTGATCAACGATAGTCTGGGGCACAATACGGGCGATGTCCTGCTCGTGCAAGTGGCTTCGAGACTCAATGGGCACTTGCGCGAATACGATACCGTTGTCAAACGAGACTCGTTGGCCGCGCGCCTGGGAGGCGACGAATTTGTCGTGCTCGTTGAGGACCTGGCAACGCTAAACGAAGTTGCCAATCTGGCGAAACGACTCAACGAAACGTTGGCTAAGCCGTATTACATTCATGGGCAAGAAGTGATCGTCGGCACAAGCATCGGCGTTGCCATTATCGATGGTACGAATCGCAATTCGGAAGAGGTGTTCCGGAATGCGGATATCGCCATGTATCGGGCGAAGCAGAGCGGCAAGAATCGATTTGCCTTGTTCAACAAAGAAATGCACGATGCCGTTGTGGCGAGACTCGAACTCGAACGCAATCTCCGAGCTGCCATCGAAAACCAAGAATTTGAATTGGTCTATCAACCCATCGTCCAACTTAGTTCGATGAAGGTCAATAAATTCGAAGCGCTCATCCGATGGAGAAATCGCGAAGGCAAAGTCATTTCCCCAGACAGCTTTATCAAAATCGCAGAGGAGACCGGACTGATCGTTCCTATCGGGAAGTGGGTCATCGCAGAAGCCTGTCGCAGATTGAAAATTTGGAATGATCCGCTCGACAAGGAATCAGAGATCGCGATCAGCGTGAACGTTTCGAAGCGCCAGTTCCTTGAGGAGGATTTTGTTTCCGACTTAAGCCGCATCTTGGACGCCACCAGTGTGCCTGGCAAACAACTGCATATTGAAGTGACCGAGTCGGTCGTCATGCACAATCCCGCCAAGATTGTCGAGAAGCTTCAAGCTGTGCGAAAACTCGGGATCGCCATCCACATGGACGACTTTGGAACCGGCCAATCCTCCTTGAGCTGCCTCCATGAGTTCCCGATTGACATTTTGAAAATCGATCGATCCTTTATTGTCAATATGGAGAACAACTCCAGTTACGAATCGATCGTCGAAACCATCATTGCACTCGCCCATAAACTTCAATTGTGGGTGGTAGCCGAGGGGGTTGAAACCCAGGCGCAGCTAGACAAACTCAAATTGTTTGGATGCGATTTTGGGCAAGGGTACTTGTTCGCGAAACCGCTCCGGCCTGAGGAAATGCAGTTGCCATGGCAACTCCCCAATTTGCCCAAAGCGATTTGCCCCCCTATTCCGAGCGGAGCCAACGGGTTTCCGAGCGGCGCCATCCGGACAGGGAACGCCGAAACACGCCCGTTGTGTAGCTAAACCACAAGGTTCTCAAATCCGACTGGAAGCATCCTGTTGGGCAAAAGCAACGGGAAAAGCTGTTTTCCGTGCGGTTACTCTCTAAAAAAACATTTTTGCCGTTGACGACATCGCGTTGCATTCCTATCTTCTTGCGTCCCGCGTTCAACGTAGGGCTTACAAGATCGTCTGCGAACCGATAGGCCGCCGACAAACTGACGTTTTTCAAAGGTAGAGATCGCTGTGTCCGGATCGCATGAAGTCATCAGAATTCGAATGGAAGCTTATGACCATGCTGTTTTGGATCAAAGTGCTTTGGAAATAGTGGAAACCGCCAAGCGGACCCACTCCGAAGTGCACGGCCCCATCCCTCTTCCGACTCGAATCGAGCGGTATACGGTCCTTTC
>JANODW010000247.1:0-6104 GCA_031412875.1 Pirellula sp.
AATTGAAGTACTTCGATATGATCGATTCGGTCACCAAGAAATGCGATGGAGCAAAGCATTCGTACGTCGTCGGCGATGCATAGCGTTGGTCGAGTCCCAGAAGTTCATGCAGCAACGTCGTTCCACTGCGCCAATGCCCCAGTACAAAAAGGGGCGGGCCGGCGAGTTTCGTCGCAGCGATCTTTCTCCCAAACACAGTATGTTGAGCCAGTCCCAACAAATCCGAAATGGGCATAAACGCAGTCACACCCAACGCAATGTGCAGCCTCGAAAGAGATACACGAAACGCATTTTTGGCAAGCAACGGAATCCAAACCCGCGAGGGCATTCCGTGCCAAAACCTGGGTGATACTACTCCGTACTGGATGGGTGCGGGCGATTCATTAGAAGCCATTCGCCGATTTCGATTTAACCTAATGCTATCAAAGGGGTGTTGGGGCAATGGGAGGATGTGCCAAGCTCCACTGTCTGGATGTTGGTCATCGTACATTATCGTTCGCTTTCGAAAAGCGATATAGACATCGGGAAGGAAACCTAGGTAGTTTTCGGAATACTTTCAGGTTTGTCTAAAGTTTTCAGTGAACGGATGGGTGCGGATGGATTTTTGGACCAAGCTGTTTTTGCGACATCGCCATGCGATCGTTCCGATTGGAATCATTGCTTGTCTGGTTGTGATTTTGGTTCCGTTGCCCCCCGCGCTGCTGGATATTTTGCTGTCTGCGAATATCGCCATCGCGGTCGTGATTCTTTTGACAGTTATTTATATTGAGTCTCCGCTCGAGTTCAATATCTTTCCGGCGATGCTGGTTGCGACGACCCTGTCCCGTTTGGTTTTGAACTTAGCGACGACGCGGTTGATTCTGACTCGGACCGGTCCTGATGGCATCGATGCAGCGGGACACGTCATCCAAGCGTTTGGCGAATTTGTGTCCGGGGACTCGCTTGAGGTGGGCATCGTTTTGTTCATCATTATCTTTTTGATCAACTTCATCGTTATTACCAAAGGTGCTTCGCGAATCGGCGAGGTCGCAGCGCGGTTTGCATTGGATGGGATGCCTGGTCGACAGATGGCGATCGATGCCGACTTGAGCGCCGGAGCGATCGATGAAAAGGAAGCGCAACGACGACGCGAAGAGGTTACCAAGCAAGCGGATTTTTATGGCTCTATGGACGGTGCAAGTAAATTCGTTCGCGGAGATGCCATCGCGGGCATTGCAATCACCCTGCTGAACATCGTGGGTGGGCTCTATATGGGGTATACGTACTCCGGGATGACTCTTGCCAAAGCTGCCAACGTTTACACCAAGCTGACGATCGGCGATGGATTGGTCAGTCAGGTGCCTGCCTTTCTGATCTCATTGGCCGCAGCTCTGCTAACCACCCGCAGCACGCAGAAATCGGACTTCTCCGGGGAGTTCCTCAAGCAGATCTTTTCGCGTCCGCAGGCATTGATCATTTCCGGCGTCTTCTTGCTGTTGATGACATTCACCCAATTGCCAGCCGTTCCGATGCTCACCATGGGCGGTGGATGCATCGGCTTGGCTTTGATTATGCAAAGGCAAAAGAAGCAGGATGCACAGCAGGTAGAAAAGAAGGGGCAAGATGCGGAGAATGCAAAGAAAGTGGCTCCGGAGAAAAAAGTCGAAGACTATCTCGAAGTCGATCCAATGCGGCTGGAATTGGGTGCCAAGCTCATTGTGTTGGCGGACCCCAATCGCGGTGGCGATCTGATGAAACGCATCTCCACCGTCCGCGCAACGCTTGCGACCGAGATGGGAATCTTGCTCCCCATGGTGCGAATCAAGGACCGCATGAGTTTGCCAGAGTACTCGTATGAATTGGAAATGGGTGGCAATCGCATCGCAGGAGGGACGTTGCGGCCGGATCGGCTCCTGGCAATCGATACGGGGCTCACCAAAGGGGCCATTTTGGGAGACGAAACAACCGATCCAGCATTTGGAAAGCGGGCTGTTTGGATCGATCCAAAGAATAGACAGCAAGCCGAAGTGTATGGATACCAAGTTGTCGAATGCGGCGCGGTGCTCGCCACCCACGTGCAAGAAACCGCAAGGAAACATGCCGACGAGTTGCTCACCCGCGAAGTGACCAAACAACTGATCGACCAACTCAAGAAAACTTCTGCGACCGTGGTGGATGAATTGATTCCAGGCCAGATGAAGCTTGCTGAAGTGCAGCAGGTGCTTCAAAATTTACTCCGCGAGGATATCCCCATTCGGCAACTCAGTATCATCCTGGAAACGCTAGGCGACTATGCGCATCGCATCAAAGATCCGATCTGGTTGACAGAATATGTTCGTCATCGCATGGCAAGAACTATCTCGCATCGTTACCGGGACGGTTCAGGGGTCCTGCGAGTGGTGACGCTTGACCCTGCGATGGAGGACAGGATCGCCGCTGGGACCGAACAAACCGACCGAGGCGTTTTCATCCGTATGTCTCCGGACGCGATTGCAAAAACGTGCAACCGCATCGCGGATCAAGTCAAGAAATTAGATCAACTCGGAAAACCGCGCTGCGTCGTAGTCAGCCCCAAGATCCGGGTCCCGCTAAGGCAGATCACTCAGGAATCGCTTCCCGACCTCCGAGTGCTGAGCTACAACGAGATTTCGCGGGACACCAGTGTCGAATCCATCGCCATGGTGAGCGATCAATAGCCGAACAATGCTCACTTTCGCAGAGCGAAAGGAGACTATGGGACGCTTAGTACGAGATAACGAGTAAGCCGACTTTTCTCTTTTTTAAATGCCAATCAAACCATCGCCAGGGATGCTCGAAGATGATTCCTCCTATTCGCATCAAAACATTCCGCGCCAAAACACTCCAGGACGCTTACCAACAGATCCGGACCGAGTTTGGTCCGGACGCGTCCATTTTGGAAACCAAAGCGACTCGATTTGGTATGTTTGGCCGAACGCGAATGGAGGTGACGGCCAGTTCGATCAGCCATGACCAAAACGATGCCAACGACATAGAGGTCGCGAATGAACGCGCCGGGCTTCCTTTGCAAAAGGATGCTGAAGGATCGCAGCCGCACACAGAGAGATGGCGGATCGCGGATGCACCGATCGAAACCGCTAACGAGGACGCTGCAACAGTCGGTTCGGTTGCAAACGCAACGCCGGTTTCCGGCGGTGCTGTTCACCGTGATTGCGTCCTTATTCAGCTTCGCAAAGAACTGCTCGATGCAGGCATTGACGATGGGATCGCCAATCAATGGATCGAGGTCATTCGAAATTCGGTAGATCCGGCTATTGCGCAGGACATTTGGAGCTTGCGATCCGAAGTGAGACGTTGGATTCGGGATCTGGTGCATGCGGCCTGCCCGATTCCACTGGACCATTCAGGCGAAAACTCAGGCCAACAAGTGATCGCCTTTGTCGGTCCATCCGGAGCCGGCAAATCGACTACCCTGGCGAAAATTGCAGCCAACTTGTCCATGGAGCAAGGAATCTCGGTGGGAGTGCTTTCTACCGACACGCATCGTTTGGGATCGAACTACTTGTTGCAGAACTATGCGGAAGTTCTCGGCTGGAGTTTTGAAGTTGCCGAGTCGGTCGATCAAGTTGCCGCTTGTCTAAAAAACTTGTCCGCTTGCCGCATCGTCTTGATCGACACGCGAGGCTGTGCACCCGACGACGTGGACTCTCTCGACATTCTGAAGCAACTTCTCGGGGCGGTTTCGCCGACCGAGACCCATCTGGTGATCCCAAGCACTTGCAACAGCCGATCGTTTTTAAGGTACGAAAGGGGATTCGAATCGCTATCGCCCAATCGAATGATTTTGACCAGACTCGATGAAGCGGGCGGACTGGGAGCATTCTTTCCCAGTCTTCAATGCAGTTCACTGCCGGTGAGCTATCTTACCAATGGTCAAAATATTCCTGCCGACTTGATTCAAGCAACCGAGATGCGCCTAGCCCAGTGCATCATGCCGTAGGACGAGACTCCCGTGCAGTGCATTCCTACTTTTCGTCCGCTCCGCCCGTTAGGTGGTCCGAGACAGGAGTCCCAGACTAGGGTTGGTCGGTTTCGGTTGGTCGGGTTCGGTCTCGATTCTAGCATGATTGAGGCCCATCGATTATGATCACGGCATCACTTCTTTCGCCAACCGATGGGGCTCGCTGTGCTTGTTTTTCGAAAGTCATTCTGGTTTCGTCAAGAGCCTGTTTTTCTCCTTTGGGTCGCATGTGCCATTGCCGCGGGGAACTCCCTTTGTGGCATGGCGATGGGCCAAAGCGCGGATTGGGAACAGATGAAAACCATCCAGCCCCGCGAATACGTCTGCGGCATCGCTGCCGGTCCGATTGTTCTGGACGGGAAGCTCGACGATGCGGCTTGGACATCCGCTCCGTGGACCGAGGATTTTGTCGACATTGAAGGCTCGAAGCGGCCTTTGCCGAGATTGCGAACCCGGGCCAAAATGCTCTGGGACAAGGAGTTTTTTTACATGGGAGCGGAACTGGTTGAGCCCCATCTTCAAGGGACCATCACGCAGCATGATGCCGTGATTTTTCAGGACAACGACTTCGAGGTATTCATCGATCCCAACAGCGACAATCATGAATATTTTGAATTGGAACTCAATGCGCTCAACACGACGTGGGATCTGTTCATGCCTCGACCTTATAAGGACTCCAGCGGCGCCGATAACGCTTGGGAGTTCTCCGGCCTAAAGACTGCCGTCTATCTCAATGGGACCCTCAATGATCCGAGCGATCAAGATCATTTCTGGAGCGTGGAGATCGCCATCCCATGGTCCGCGTTTGCGACTCCCTCGGGCAAGATCCCGGCGCCGAACGATGGTGACCAGTGGCGCGTCGATTTTTCTCGCGTGCAATGGCAGTTTGAAAGTGCCGACGGCAGCTACAAAAAGATCCCAAAGACGAAGGAGGATAATTGGGTTTGGTCCCCGCAAGGAATCATCGATATGCATCGGCCAGAACGTTGGGGCTTTGTGCAGTTCTCGGCGGAGCCACCCGGCAAGGTAGCGTTCAAACGTCAGCGAAGCGTCGCAAGCCGCGACTCGCTGATGGAGATTTATCACCGCCAAAAATCGTTCTACGCGGCGAACGGCAGGTGGGCCAAGTCGCTTGGCGAACTTGAGTTCCGCGCAGCAACGGGGCAGGGCGAGAAACCATTCTCTTTAGTTGCGACCGAGGAAGGCTATCAAGCATCGGCGGTGATCGCGACGCAAGAAAATGTTCCCGAACTCTGGAACGTTCGGCAGGATTCAAAAATTTGGAAGTCGAAAGAGAACCCACAAGTCGAAACGGCACTCGCAAGAGCAGGCGTCAATCGTTTGCAGCTCAGGCAAGCTCTGGATTCGATTCCGATCGAACAGCGGGAGGGAATGGAGTTCTTGATTGTCAATATGCCCGACCGAGACTTGACCTCTTTAACCAGCGATTTCTTGGTCAACGAAGTACGATTGGCTTACGAGTGCTGGAACAAGTCCCCTTGGAAAAATGAGATTCCAAAGGAGATATTCCTCAACAATGTGTTACCCTACGCAAGCATCAACGAACGTCGCGATCCATGGCGCAAGGATTTCAATGAACGTTTCTCGCCATTGATCGAGGGGGCGAATACGCCTTCGCTCGCCGCCGCTCGGCTCAATCAAAAACTGTTTCCGCTCGTGAACGTTCGGTACTCGACCAAGCGTCCCAAGGCAGACCAGAGTCCGTATGAATCGATCCAGTCCAGCACCGCTTCCTGCACGGGACTTTCGGTGTTGCTGATCGATGCCTGTAGAGCGTTGGGGATACCGGCCAGATTTGTGGGAACACCGTTGTGGTCCGACAACAGCGGCAATCATTCGTGGGTGGAAGTTTGGGACCACGGATGGCATTTTACCGGCGCGGCGGAACCTAACGGAGACGAACTGGACAAAGCTTGGTTTATCGGTCGGGCCTCCACGGCCGTTCGCGAGGATGCTATGAACGCAATTTATGCGGTGAGTTTCCAGAAAACGCCCATCCATTTCCCATTGGTCTGGGATCGTTCCATCGATTACATCAGCGCCGTCAATGCAACCGACCGCTATACCAACCTGGCAAAGAAACCTCCAGAAGGCACGATAGAGA
>JANODW010000248.1:0-1975 GCA_031412875.1 Pirellula sp.
TTTTGAGAATTGAGAGAGGCAGAAACAATATGCTGTTCTCCGCTCGGCCCCACCACGACCGTGGTTAAAACGGCGACCGTGTTGGGATGCTGCAATGCGGCCAAGACATGCTCGCCAATTTGCTGGTCGAAATTCTTGACCTTGCTCACAAACCGCGCTACTTGCTGTTCGCTCAAGTCTTTTGGGTTAGGGGAAGGGCTATTGGTATCCCCGTTTGGCTTGTTCGACATAACTCTATTTGACCCTAACCAGTTTCATGATCCGCCCAGAAATATTCCAGTCTTGCACATACAAATTGCCTTCTTTGTCCCAGGAGGAACCATGGGTACCACTGAATATTCCTTCCACCCAGTTTTCTTGCCGGATGTCGTACTTTCCTCCTTTGGCTTTGTCGGGATTGTGGCCCAATACCGCCATGATCGTATTGGATTTGTCCAAGATCACAACGCGACCGTCTAAATCTGGGACCGATACATAATCCCCTTGGACCGACGCGGAGGTTGGTTTGCCGAGTCCAGTGATAATCTCGGCGAGGAACTCCCCTTCCAAGCTATAGTGCAACAGTCGCCCCTTGGGCTCATGGTTGCGATCGCATACCAACAGCCGTGGGGGATTGTAACGCGTGTCGAGGGTCATGCCGTGGGCCGTGTTAAACTGCTTGAGTTCGTTTCCTTTGACACCGAAATGCATCAAGTACTTTCCTGTTTTGTCAAATTTGAAAATATGATTGCTCGCATATCCGTCGGAGAGGAAAATATCTCCGTTAGGTGCAACGGTGATCGCAGTGGGACTAAATTTCTCGAGCTTGAGCCCCGACTCTTTTGGGAACGGCAGCTTTAAAACAATCTCGCCGCTCTTTGCGTTGAACTTGATCCCTTCTGCATTTGCATTGCGAGCTCCATAAATGAATTCGCCGTCTGCTTCGTCGCGAATCTCCATGTCGTGCAGCTTGGTGTATTCCTTGTCGAGGTAAGAGCGAATGACTTGCCCCTCGGGTGAAAACACAAACACCCCCGCATCCGCGCTGGTATAAATGTTTCCGGCTTTATCGACGACAACGGCACCATGCGTAGGACCAATGGCCGATTTGCCATCGGGACGCAATCCCCAGCCAGGGACCGTATCAAACGTCATGATGCCGGCACCCATGCGAACGGGCTTCGCTTTCTCTTGTCCATCGACCCAGCTCGCTAGCCCCAGAGTGAGAACGAAAACGGAGACGATCAAGCCGATTTGCGAACGTGGAATCAGGTTGTTAATCTTCATAGGAGATACTCAGTGTTTTGCCAAAAAATAGATGGGTAGTCTTGCGCCAGGAAGGTCGGGAAGGGTTGGTAGGGCGAACGGCGGGCTGAAACATACCAACCGTAGTTTGGGACCATTGTCCCGAACGAACAAACGGACGGGACAATGGTCCCATCCTACGGTCGTAATGATCTTGCCGCGCGATTCAAAGCGAGGCAGGGAACCGGCCAGATTGTAACAGAAAGGAAGCCGTCGAGGAGGCTACTCAGCCACCTGAGCCGCCTTGGACGATGGTTTCTCGAACCCGATTTGGGCCTGGGCTCATTTCGCAGCGGCAGGGACTTTTGCCTGATTCCATTCGCTCAAACCATTTTTTAGGCCATAGACGAAAGCGATTTCTTGTTTCGTCAAAGCCCGATCGAACAAACCCAAATCGTCCATCAAGCCCACGTAGTTGAGTCCCAGCATCACGGCCGCTTGAGCGGGGTCCCATGTGAACGTTTGTGTACGGTTGGCCAATTCGCCTTGTTTCTCAGCGTTGAGATAGAGCGTTGCCAGACCGTCTTGTTTGCCCGTGTTGAATCGTTCGAATGTAAATGCAACATGGGTCCATGTGTTGGCATCAAACGGAGGTTTCGCGACCGCTACCAAGGGACGTTCGTTTGCGGGGATATCCTCAAACTTTCGGTTCGTGGGATATCCTCAAACTTTCGGTTTGGAATCCCACGAA
>JANODW010000249.1:0-7247 GCA_031412875.1 Pirellula sp.
CTGTTGGGCGTCCGACGCTCAAGGGTCGCGAAGCGATTTTGAAAGTTCATGTGCGCGACGTTCCGTTGGCGGACGACGTGAATTTGCACACCATGGCCGAAGCGACGGTTGGGCTAACCGGTGCGGACCTTCGCAATATTGTCAATGAAGCAGCGCTTTGGGCCGCTCGCCACGACAAGACTCGCGTGAGCATGTCTGACTTTGACTATGCGCGCGACAAAGTGCTCATGGGTGCCAAGCGAGAAGAAGTGTTGATGCCCAGCGAAAAAGAAAAAACCGCTTACCATGAAGCGGGCCACACGTTAACCGCTTGGTTTTTGCCCGGAGCGCAGCGGGTCCACAAGGTAACGGTCGTCCCACGAGGCCAGTCTCTGGGCAGCACTCAAATCCTCCCCAACGAAGACCGAATGAATATGTCCGAAAGCGAAATACGGGACCAATTGGTCGTATTGCTCGCGGGACGTGCCGCTGAAAAAATCATTTACGATGAGACTTCCGTCGGTGCTGAAAACGACCTCGAACGGGCTACGAGCTTAGGACGAAGGATGGTGTCGCATTGGGGGATGAGTCTCAAGCTCGGTCCGGTGTCGTACAAACTTTCCGACAGCGATCCCTTTCTTGGTCGAGAAATACATCAACAGCGCCAGTTTAGCGAACGGACGCAGGAGACCATCGATTCCGAAGTGGGAGATACGTTGCGGGCTGCGGACCGACGAGCAGCCGACATGCTCCACTCCCGACGGGAAGAACTGGAGCGGCTAAAAGATGCGCTGATGGAGCGAGAGGAACTCGACGAAAATGAAATCACGGAACTGATTGGGCCCAGTGTTCATGTGAGGCGCCCGTCGACGCAATCACCGACGGAAGCCGTCAGCGCGAACTAGCAAGCATGGCTCGCAAAAAATCCAACAAGGTCCGCATCGAGTTTCGAAAGAAACACCAGTCCCAAGCCAGGGATGCAGACCTGACCAGCGATTACGCGTCGGATAGAGAGGACATCGACACCGTCGCTTCGCAGCGAGTCAGCGGAAAAGGAGAACAGACACGGCATCGAACGGTTCGAGGGAACCTCATCGAGCATGGCGGCACGGACGCGCTGGGCCAAATCGATCTGGACCTCAAGGACGCCGTGACTCTCCATGGACTTGTGCTCAAAGTACACGGCGTCGAATCGATCGTGCAACTGCTCGACGGGCGTATCTTCCGGTGCGCCGTCAGGCGAGTTCTCAAGAATTTAGCTACCGACCAACGGCACGTGCTCGTTGCGGGCGACAAGGTCTCCATCCTGCCCGAGGGAGAGACCCAGGGTTGGATTGTTCGAATCGAGCCCAGACGATCCACGCTGAGTCGGACGAGCAAACAACGACGCCACGTGATGGTCGCCAACGTCGATCAGTTGTTGCTGGTCACCAGCGCTGCGCAACCCTCCATCAAACCGAATCTGATCGACCGGGTTTTAGCGACGGCCGAACAAAACCACCTCGATGCTTGTATTTGCATCAACAAATGTGACTTGATCGACACATCGGCGCTGCAGCCGCTCATCGGTTCTTATGCGCAGATGGGTTATCGCGTCGTCATGGTGAGCGCGGCCAAAGGCTGGGGCATTGAACGACTACGCTCGATCACGCGCAATCGCAGCAGCGTCGTTGTCGGGCAGAGCGGGGTCGGAAAGTCGTCCATTTTAAATGCGCTGGACACGGGGCTCAAGCAACGCGTTCAAGCGGTGAGTTTGGAAAATCAAAAGGGCAAGCACACGACCACGACCGCGGAGGTATTCCCCTTGAGCTATGGAGGCTCGATGATAGACACGCCTGGTGTCCGGCAGTTTCAACTCTGGGATATCTTGCCCAGTGAGCTATCGGGACTATTCCGCGATATTCGCCCGTTTGCATCGAATTGCCGTTACCCGAATTGCACACACATTCATGAGAATCTGTGCGCCGTGAAAGATGCGGTGGCTGATGGTCGCCTCGACGCGCGTCGCTATGATAGTTACTGTCAAATGGTCGAAAGCCCAGGTGATGTGGTGCGAGAGGATTTCGACGACCTTTAACCGTTCGGCTGTTGACTACACCCTCTTTCGCACGGGAATCGTATCGCGTTCCCCCTTTTTCGCATCCGTGCCGTTGGTCCCAAACTTCACGCCAAATCCAACGCTTTGGCTGATTGTCGCGATGTCGCCTTCCGGCTACACTGCTTAAGCAAATCGATAACCCCTTTTTTGAGGCTGCACCAAGGAAAACCTTCGTGCTGCGGAGCAATTCATGAGTGCCATTTCCGGTTCTCCTAAAGTTGATGCAACCCCTGCTAAATTGACTCTTGGCGGCAAAGAATTTGCTTTGCCGATTCTGGTGGGAACAGAAAACGATCGAGCCATCGATATATCCAAGTTGCTCAAGGAAAGCGGGCACACCACCATCGATGACGGGTTTGCCAACACGGCCGCCACCTCCAGCGCGATCACCTACTTGGATGGCGACCGAGGCATCCTGCGATACCGTGGCTACCCGATCGAGGAATTGGCCGAACATTGCGATTTCTTGGAAACCAGCTACCTCATCATCTATGGTGACCTGCCGACCAAAGAACAATTGGATCAGTTCAAGGATTCCATCGAGAAGCATACGATGCTCCACGAGGACATGCGAACGTTCTACAACGGCTTCCCACGCGATGCCCATCCGATGGCAATCCTCTCAAGTGTGGTCGGTGCACTGTCCACCTTTTATCAGGACTCCCTGGATCCCCACGATCCAGAGGAGGTCGAGGTTTCCGTCCATCGCTTGATCGCTAAACTGCCGACCATCGCGGCATACAGCTACAAAAAGGCGTTCGGCCAGCCCTTTATCTATCCCGACAACAGCTTGGATTATTGCCAAAATTTCCTCAGCATGATGTTTGCTTTGCCGAGCGAAAAGTACAAACCCGATCCCGACTTTGTGCGAGCGCTCAACCTCCTGCTGATCGTGCATGCGGACCACGAACAAAACTGCAGCACGTCCACGGTGCGTTTGGTGGGTTCGTCCAATGCAAATCTATTTGCTTGTATTTCCGCAGGAATCTGCGCTCTGTGGGGACCCCTGCACGGGGGCGCAAACGAAGCCTGTGTGAACATGCTCAAACAAATTGCGGACGATGGCGGCAATGTCAAAAAGTATGTCGACATGGCCAAAGACAAATCCAGCAACTTCCGCTTGATGGGCTTCGGCCATAGGGTTTACAAGAATTACGATCCCCGCGCCAAAATCATCAAGTCCGCATGCGACGTGTTGCTCAACAAGCTCAACCTGAAAGACCCCTTGTTCGATGTCGCGCAGGAACTCGAAGCGGTCGCTCTGCGTGATCCCTATTTCGTCGAACGCAAACTCTATCCCAACGTCGACTTCTACTCAGGGGTCATCTACCGCGCCATGGGGATTCCTATCCAGATGTTCACCGTCCTTTTCGCAATCGGCCGACTCCCTGGCTGGATCGCCCATTGGATCGAAATGCAAAACTCTCCGTTGACTCGCATTGGCCGACCTCGCCAAGTCTACACGGGACATACCAAGCGAGACATTGTTCCTATTGAGAACCGGTAGATCGGTGAATGAATGTCGACAGACTCGGAAAGCATAGCGGCCCATACTTCGGCGGTTGCCAGCGGCAAGCCACCACCGGCCGAACAAAAGGTGACGATTCAACTCGATCGTCCGATTTCTGAACTGTCTTGGATTCAAAAGTCGCTTCTATTTGCCGAACTCTCTCGGTTGGCCTACGCCGCTCCCGATGCCGTCGAAGGATCCGTCTACGAAGCGGGACTGGACCAATGCCTTTTCATTGCCAGAGATGGAGCCGAAGCATACGTGCTGGGAAATCGATTCGATTGCATCATCGTTTGCCGAGGGACGGAGCCAAACCAATGGAACGACATCAAAGCCGATGCCAATGCTTGGACCGTCGCGTCGGAAGTCGGCCGTGTTCACAGTGGCTTCCACACCGAAGTCAACGAGCTATGGCCGCTGCTCGAGCAACAGATCAAAGAGAATCAGCGGCCCATGTGGTTTTCAGGACATTCGCTCGGGGGAGCCATGGCCGCCGTTTGCGCCGTGCGTTGCAAGATTTCGCCTATCCCGTCGAATCCACAAGCCATCTTTTCCTATGGCGCTCCGCGCGTAGGCGATCGGTCGTATACTTCGTTTCTCAAAGTGAAGCACTACCGGTGGGTGAACAACAATGACATTGTCCCACGCGTCCCCCCGCGATGGCTTGGTTACCGCCATATGGGACAAGAGATCTATATCAATCGGCATGGACGAGTCAGCAACTTGCGATCTTGGTTGCGTGTGCGAGACCGATTCTGGGGCCTGCTTGCTACGCTAAGGTTATGGAAACTAGATTACTTTAGCGATCATTCCATGTTGGACTATATTGGTCATATTCGTAGCCACTACGAAGATGAACTAAAGGGAAAACCAATGAAAACTCCGAAACACATACCTGCAGAATAAGGCCTCAATGCTCACCGCGATTCTCGTCGTTTTTGTACTCGGCTACTTGGCAATCGTTTTCGAACACCAGATCCATGTCAACAAAGCTGCATCCGCTATCGTCACTGGGATCCTTTGCTGGACCATCTATGCAATCGGTTACGAATCATTGGTTCCTCAAGCCGCGTTCGACACCTGGGAGCGCTTGCATGTCGCCGCCGGCGAGACCCATGCCGCCTCGCATTTGCCCGCCAAGCTTGAGTTTCTGACCGAGTATCAATTGCCGAAAGGCTTTGTCGAGATCGCTGGCATCCTCTTTTTCCTCATGGGTGCGATGACCATCGTCGAACTAGTCGATGCACACGAGGGTTTTTCGTTGGTCACTCATCGGGTCAAGGCCAGAAACAAAGTGACTCTTTTGTGGATCGTGGCCTGGGTTACTTTCTTCCTGTCCTCCGTGCTGGATAATCTCACCACCACCATCGTCGTGGTTTCACTCCTGAGAAAGTTGGTCGCCGATCGAGAGACAAGATTGATGTTCATCGGGATCGCCGTCATCGCAGCCAATGCGGGAGGAGCCTGGACCGTGATCGGCGACGTGACCACAACCATGCTCTGGGTCAAAAACAAAATCAGCTCGCTGGATGTGATGCGAGATCTATTCTTGGCGAGCGTCGCGTGCTTGCTGATTCCATTGCTCCTGGCGTCGCGATGGATGAAAGGGGAGTTGCCCCCGATCTCGAACACGGTCGACGAAAATGATGACCGGAGTATTCAGCCTTGGCATCGCGCCCTTTTTTTGGTGCTGGGCCTATTGGGTTTGATGTCCGTCCCGATTTTCAAGGCGTTCACCCATCTTCCGCCATTCATGGGAATGGTGCTCAGCTTGGGGGTTTTATGGGTGGTCTCAGAATTGGTCAGCCATACGATGGACGACAAAACTCGTAGCTCGACCGGAGTCCTATCGGCCCTACGTCGCGTTGACATGTCGAGCATCTTGTTTTTCCTAGGTATCCTGCTGGCCGTCGGGGCGCTCGGGAGCGTCGAAATCTTAAAGAACATTGCGGTGTCATTGCAAAACACGATCGGCAACGCATCGATCATTGCATTCATCATTGGATTGGTTTCGGCCGTGGTAGACAATGTTCCCTTGGTTGCTGCAGGAATTGAGATGTACCCCGACACCGCTCCAAACGATCCCTTTTGGATGCTGTTGGCCTACTGCGCAGGGACCGGTGGCAGTTGTTTGATCATAGGTTCTGCAGCGGGTGTCGCGGCGATGGGACTCGAGAAAATCGACTTCATGTGGTACGCTCGTCGCATTGGGCCGCTAGCGCTGCTCGGATACATTGCAGGCGTTGCGGTGTATGTATTGCAACAATGGATCCTTGGATAAATGGTTCTTCTATGACCAATCCCACACTCGAAGCAATCGATATTCGAAAAGTCTATCCGACCCTTTCTGAAGAGATCGTGGTCCTGGATGGCGTATCCTTCTCGATGCAAGCCGGTGAGAACTTGGCCATCGTCGGCCCCAGCGGGTCGGGCAAGTCTACCCTCTTGCAAATCCTTGGTATCCTCGATGCTCCCACCAGCGGCACCGTCCGTATCGGCGGCCAAGATCCCTATCGCCTAAACGAAAATCAACAAGCAAAATTCCGCAACGAACGCATTGGGTTTATCTTTCAAGACCACCACTTGCTACCGCAATGGAACGTCCTCGAAAACACCCTGTTGCCCGCCCTTGCTAACGGCAAACCCACCCCCGAGATTCGCAGCCGAGCGGTCGCGTTGCTCGAACGGGTCGGACTGAAAAATCGCATGACACACTTGCCCAGCCAACTGTCGGGAGGTGAACGCGAACGGGTCGCCGTCGCGCGGGCTTTGGTCCTCAAGCCGATGATTGTGCTGGCAGACGAACCCACCGGAAATCTAGACCAACAGTCGGCGGAAAATGTCGCTCGGCTGCTGCTCGAAGTCCCCAAAGAAGAGAACACTATCCTGATCGTGGTAACCCACTCTGCTTCCTTGGCCGACCAAATGCAAAAAAGTTATGAGCTAAAGAATCGACAGCTCGTGCAAGTGCAATAGGCTCGTCTCAACCTTTCCAAAGCTTGCATCCTATTGCAAGATCGTTGCTTGGAACTCTGCTTTGCAAGCTGCCAAACCCCGTTGCATGACGGCGTCCGCCTGTTCGCTCGTCAATGTCTCGTGGTCGCTTCGCAGATGCATGCTCAGCAACACACGCTTTTTGCCTTCGCCATCTTTCTTGGTATCTCGATAAATTTCGCGAAACAGGACATTGATGCAGAGCGGGCCAGCCGATTTCTGAATCGCGCTAGAAATGGATTGCCATAAAGTCGATTCGTCCACGATCAAGTTCAAATCCCGTTCCACCGTCGGGAATGGGACAATGGACTGAAGCTGGGGTATGAGGCGTGCATGCTCGAGCAACATGTCCAAATTCAATTCTCCCACCGATGCCGCGCAGTCGAGCTTCATCCCGTCGACGATCGATCGATTCAATTGGCCAATCCATGCAATCGTCTCTCCCTCGACTTGCCAAACGATGCCGCTTTGAGGAGCGAGGAAGTCCCATGCGACCAGACTCTTGCTTATCTTGGCATTTAGGAAATCCGGCCCGCATGCTCGATGCAGGATTTCTTCGAAGGCCCCGGCTACGATACGGATGTCGGCCAGGCCAATCATCCCCAAATTGAATTGTTGGCCGGGCAATCCACTGGTCCGAGGCAAGTAAACATTCGCCGTTTCAAA
>JANODW010000250.1:0-2980 GCA_031412875.1 Pirellula sp.
GGCGACTAACTCGGGAGAAACCGGAATGCGAAAAATATCATCGGCGGTGATTCCATAACTGCGAGCGCGCGGCGGTGGAATCCAGGCGAATAATCGTTCTCGTTTCACGGGAGTCAAGCGAAGTCTCTTAACTTGTTCATAGGAAGTTTCTGCCTATCACCTGAAGGTCGCCAATTTGCCAATGCGCGGCCTAACACGCATGGTCGTTGATTCCCTTAAGTCGAATTGTAGCTGGTGTTCGCTTCACAGTCACTGCATGTCTTGTGTGATATACCACCCTGCCGATTGATCATCGGTCGGACGAGCCAAGCCGTCGGCCAAAGGGAATCAGCTCGCTTCGTTGTCCTTCCCAATGGCACCGAGGGGTAGGTGCGAAATATCGGTTCGAGATGAGCGTCTTCTGGCGGTCGTTCACGAATCCCAGGACTTGCTTGTATGAGGGCCTGGGCAGATCGCGGTCGTCATCATGTAGATTTCGACCGAACCGCTTTGACGTTCGAAAGCCTAAGTTCGATGGTCGCTCATCTGGCAGTCGACCCAAGCCTGTTCCCAGGCATTCAGGAAACGCAAAGGAGCTGCCTCCCAAGCTTCTGGATGATCAAAAAACGAGCCATCGCGACTAAATAGTCTTATTTCCAATTGCCCGGTGGCCGATCGACGCGCCTCGTATTCCATCCGAGCAGAGGAGGTCTCAGGCTCGGTAAAGGGGTCTTGGTTGCAAAAGGCCGACCCTGCAGTAGTACGACGCTTTCCACAGTTGTTAAGCGGCCGCATATCCTTCCATCACTGCAGGCTCAATGGCGTAATAGATCAATTATAGGGATCGCTAATTCCTCAAAGCAGCATGGTAGCAAATAAGAACACAAGTCCACCCATCGTCCAACTCGGTACCTTAAACCAAGAAGTGGTCACGACTCCCTTGCACCTTGGACACCAGCCGTAACTTTCATCCAGTAATCTGGATTCCGTCAGTGGATCCTTGCACTCATTACAATAACACGGAGATAGGAGCGGCATGGGATCCAATTTGCATGCAGTTGCCAGTATCGAGCCGGCATGAGAAGCGAATTTGAGCACAACATGTTCCTCCATTTCTTGCTTCAAACTTTGTGAAAATACATCGTGCAGCTTCCGGTTTTGCAGACTGGCAAGCGTTCCTAAACTGACCGCCATTTCAAAAATAGGTTACTTCTGGGATGAATCAAACGCCATGGCGGAGTTATTTTGGGGAATTCTCAAAAACTGATCCTTCTCGCAGATCATCTGCCTAGGGTTGGCCACTTAAAAGCACTGCGACTCATACGCAGGCAAGGGTCTAGCCTTTTGGAAAACGCAGAAGCTTGTGGGAGGGGGGAGCATCCGTAAATCCATACCGCTGCTACTTCTGCGATTCGTAGGTCTTTCGTCAAACGAACTCTCATTTAGGGGTCAATAGGTAAAGTTCCGAGCGGTAGGAGCCAGTGCCATTCGGCACCCACGCTTCACCACACACTTGGCCAAATCCGGTCGAATCACGGTCATTGATCACCATACTTTGGAAGTTAGCGATACTTTTCCATTTGTTAACATCGGCCACGGTCCCGGTGACCTCGCTGTCCACAACCACGGTTCCACCTTGACGAGGGAACACTAAAAGAGAAACTCCATTTCCCCCTCTCCCACAAACGTCGCCCGCCGAATTGATATCGGTTGCCATACCGACATCCCGAAGAATTTGTAGCGCTCCATTAGAAAATCGAGCTGGTTTCGTTTGGACTCCTCTTCCTTTAGGTACGTTGATTGAAAATGCAACTTCGCCTAAATTGATAATCCCGGCTTTGTCTGACCCCGTTTGGCCAAGCACCAAGGAGGTTCCAGACAAAGAGTCATACCGAACCAAATTCCCGTTTGACACTCCAACGATTTGGCCCAAATCGTTGAGATCATTCACAATAGTCCCAGGAATCGGAACTCCACCCATCAAAGGCGTCGATATTACCCCATCAACAAAAAGCCTCCAAGAAGCGATCCCTGCGGTGTCATAGCTGCCACCTGCTAAGGGATAGCTGCTAAATGCAATGTCCCCCCATTTATTAATTGCAGAAATAACACCAACCCCGGCCTCTTGGATTGGTACGAAGACTCCATCCGGATAATCCAATGATGGCGGGTCGTAGCGGAACAAGCCTTTGGTCTCAACTCCGCTGACTGTTCTTTGCATCCTCACAGCCATTTGGCCGGATTCGTTGATTCCTTCGGCTACGGACGTCGTCCAACCTGCGGTATGCAATGGCGCCATTGCGGGCAACAAGTCGAGAACGATTATCCCTGAATCAACCGTATACACGAACGCGGATCTGGATCCATTTTCAAAGTCTACCTGCCCAACAACTTGTCCATTGTTGTTCATATCGCAGACATTGTAGCCCCCCGAAACAAAGTCATTAAGATTGAAAGGATTGCCCATCCATTTGATCGTGTACTTCACGACGGGCTCTGTCGAAGTACCACCTTTTTGAGCAATTGCGGGTGCTGCTAAGAACGCACAACAACACACCGCTAAAATCCACTGGTTCAATCGTAAAATCATCGCTCGATCTCCTACATGTCTTGGACAAAAAAGTTTGCTCCACATAGTAATGCGAAATCGGCGCATTTTTATTCCGGAAAGACTTTGCTGAAAAAGAGATTTCGGGTCTTCCGAGAGCATAATTCAAAGCGTAACGTCCATAGCATTCGAGACTTACACGAAATGAATGTTCTTTTTGAATCACACGTAATTAGGACGACATCTCCTTGATGCAACCACCGGCACATTAGCGTTACCGGCCGGAGGAGATCTCTGAGCAAGCAAACCAAGCACGAGCAAACTTCCAATTTACTTAGGCTATCGAGCGCTCCATCCCTAAACCCTTTTCAGCCTCCTCGACCGAAAGTCCTGCGAACATTGTCATTTCCTAATCCTCGCCCACATCCTCCTCTGCACGCGCCAATCCAGCTC
>JANODW010000251.1:0-2547 GCA_031412875.1 Pirellula sp.
GGCCGAAACCATCAATGCCGCCAGCAATCCGGCAGCCACATAGTACTGCATGATGACATAGGGTGCATTGCGATACGTGTTTCCAATGGCACTGCCCACCTGCACATTGTCTGAACCCGTTGCAAATCCAAACAGCAACGCGACAATTCCGAAAAAGATGTAGACCATGAAACCGCGAGTCCAAAACCGCAGCTCAAACTTAAAAAACTCCATGGGGTGCCGCCGATGCTATAGGTTGGGACGTAAAAAAGGAATTGCCGACTACGCTGCCCGAGAACTGTGCTTGATTTGGCAAAAAAAGACATCTTCCAGATTGGGTGCGACCAGCGCGAATCCCTCTCCAGGACTTTGGTCGCTGTGAACATGAACCACTGGTCGACCTTCAATCAACTTGCTCGAGATGACGTCCAACTCCGCTTGGCACTTCCGCAGTTCGTCCTTGGTCATCGATTTCGCCCAGATCCGCCCGTTGAGCGACGACTCTGCTTGGCTCGGCGATCCGGCAAAGAGCAATCGTCCATTGTGGATAATGGACATGTTCGTGCAAAGCTCTTTCACATCCTCAACAATATGCGTGGAAAGGATCACGACCACGCTTTCACCAACCTCGGACAAAAGATTGTAAAATCGATTTCTCTCTCCCGGATCCAATCCCGCCGTCGGTTCGTCCACAATCAGTAACTTGGGATCACCCAGCAGCGCCTGCGCGATGCCAAATCTCTGCCGCATCCCGCCCGAATAGTTGGCAACCGATTTGTTGCGAACGTCATAAAGATTGACCCGTTGTAGCAGCCCCGAAACAATCTCGCGGCGATGCGACCCGTTCTGCCCAACCCCTTTCAATGTCGCCAAATGCGTCAGCAATACCGTCGCGCTCGTGCGTGGGTACACTCCAAACTCCTGTGGCAGGTATCCAAGGATCTCTCGGACTCGTTTCTTATCGTTGAGGAGATCCAAATCTCCCAGCATCGCACTTCCCGAATCGGCGTTTTGCAATGTCGCCAACGTTCGCATCAATGTGGACTTGCCAGCACCATTAGGCCCTAACAGTCCAAACATCCCCGTCGGAATCGACATCGAGATGTTGTCCAACGCCCGAACTCCGCCCGGATATGTCTTAGACAAATTCTGAATAACCAATTGCATAAGTGGCTTGAAAGTCTAGAGGAAGGGATAGAAAAAAGGGATGAAGGATGGTAGTCGAAACCGATTGGTTCGTGAACCAGCCCGCGCGGGGGCGGCGAGCACTATTCGCAGAAGCGTGCCGCCTCTTGGGAAAAAAGCAAGCAGATTAATCGCTCGCGGCTATCTTGATTTTAAGCTTCGCCTTGTAGCCTAGTACACGTCCCGAACGTACCTTTTCGCTGTTGCCATCGCCTTTAGATACGCCTTGGATTCCGCCAATGTCCTCTTGCCATGCTCCGCGATCACCTCCTGCAATGCCGTATCAACATCGACCGCCATCTTCGAGGCATCCCCGCACACGAAAAAATAGGCACCCAACTCCAACCATTCAAACAACTCCGCACCGCGTTCCTTCATTCGATGCTGAACGTAAACCTTTGTCTCGCTGTCTCGACTAAACGCCAAGTCCAGGTGCGTAAGGAGCCTATTGCGATGCCAAGCTTCGAGCTGCTCGCGATACAGGAAGTCCAAAGTGGACCGCTGGTCCCCAAAGAACAGCCAGTTGCGACCGTCGGCTTGATCCACTTCTCGCTGCTGTAAAAATGCAATGAACGGAGCAATACCCGTCCCTGGCCCGACCATGATCATCGGCACATGCGAATCGCTTGGGATCGTAAAACCATGCGACGGTTGCACGAATACTCGCAGAGGCGATCCCGCTTCCAATCGATCGGCCAACATCGTCGAGGCGACCCCTTTGCGGTGCCGATCTCGCACTTTGCTTTCGACTCTCCCCACCGTCAAATGGACCTGCGTAGGGAAGCGAGATTGGCTGCTTGCGATCGAATACAATCGTGGTCTTTGATCATTGAGCGAACTCACTACTTGATCGGCGGTCAAACCCAGCGGTGCAAAGGCTTCGAAAAATTCCAACACGTCCCACTCATAGAACGCATCCGAGTCACCAAACGCCTTCAGCCTTGCGGCCAATTCGCCATCCAAAACAACCGCACCGTTTTGCTTGGGTCGACTCCGAACGCTCTCGATTGCCAATTCCACCAATTCGGGCGTAACAGTTCGGAGGCATTTTCCTGCAAGCAACGCCGCAGTGCTCGGTTCGAGCGAAGCTGCCCCCAACACCCTTCGCACTAACTCGTCGCAATTCGTTGGCCAAAGTCCCAACGCGTCGCCAACCCGATAGCGCAGTCCCGTCCCAGTAAGATCTATCGCAACGTGTCGCGTGTCTTTGGTGGACTCGCAAGCATTGAGCCTGTCGCAAGAAAGCAACTTCGCTTGGACAGGATTGTCGCGAGTGCCCGGCTCTGCTTGAGGAAGCCTTTCGCCCCCTTTAAAAAGCGGCTCGGCTTTCGATCCAGCCTCCTTTACCAACGCTCGCAACGCCTTGGCCGTTTCGCTCCCGCC